>NZ_JALKFU020000812.1 GCF_023242965.2 Frankia sp. AgKG'84/4 | reverse complement strand
TTCTCGGCGGGGTCGATCCCCATGACCTGCGCCAGGTTGGCGCCCATGACCTTGCGCTTCTCCTCGCTGGTGAGCCCGTCCAGCTCGTCGATGAACGTGACCGGGTCGAACAGGCCCTCCGGGTGCGGATAGTCGGAGCCGAACAGCACGTTGTCCGCCCCCAGCAGCTGGACGAGACCGACGACGTCCTCCTCGTGGAAGGGGTGGACGAAGATGCTGCGCCGCCAGGTCACCATCGGATCCTCGTCGAACAGCCCCGGCTCGCGCTCGTACAGCTTCTCGAACTGCGTCACCAGCGGACGCGCCCAGGAGCTGCCGTTCTCGATCGGCAGGAAGCGCAGCTTCGGGAACCGCAGCGCCAGGCCGTGCCCGATGATCGAGGTGATCTGGTCCTTGATACAGCGGTGCTCGCTGTCCACGACCGTGTGGAAGACCGACCGCTTGCTCTTGAACGGCAGGTACTCCGCCCCGCCGGCGCCCTCCCAGTCGTTGAGGTAGCGCTGGGACCCGTCATCGGAGGCGTGCATGCCGACGGCGATACCGGCCTCCTCGACCCGCTTCCAGAACGGGTCGAACTCCGGCAGGGCGAAGGACCGGCGCCGGCCGTTGTAGCCGGGCACGGGCGCCGGCCGGACCAGGATCGCCCGGGCGCCCCGCTCGACGACGTAGTCAAGCTCGCGCAGCGCCTCGTCGAGCACCGGCAGGGTGATGATCGGAGTCGGGAAGATCCGGTTCTCGAAGTTGTACGTCCAGTGCTCGTGCATCCACTGGTTGAGGGCGCGGATGACGATGACGGTGCTGTCCGGATCGTCCGCGAGGCGTTCCTCGAGCAGGCTGGCCAGGGTCGGCCACATCATCGCCCGGTCGATGCTCAGCTCGTTCATGAGCTCCAGGCGGTCGGCCGGGTTGAAGTACGCCGGCACGGAACGGATGTACCGCGGCGGCGGAGCTGGCGCGATGTCACCGGGCTTCGTCTTCGACGACGGGTTCTTCAGCCGGAACTCGATCTCCTGCGCACCAGGCGGCGCGACGACGCTGAACGTCG
>NZ_JALKFU020000811.1 GCF_023242965.2 Frankia sp. AgKG'84/4 | reverse complement strand
CCACAGGCCGGGGCCAGCGGGCGCGCAGACCGGCCCTGAGCAGGTCGACCAGTCGGTCGACCCCGGGCGGACGCTGGCGGGTCCGGTCGCGGCCGAGGGCCCGCTCGTCCTCGTGCAGCAGTCGCCCGGGACCCGACGAGCGTCCCGCACCTCCCGGCAACGAGGCGCCCCGATCGGATCTCCCGGGGACGGCCGGGTCAGCGGGGGCGCAGGCCGTCCATGAGCAGGTCGAGCAGGCGGTCGACCTGGTCTCGGTCGCGGCGCTCGGCGGTGGCCAGCGAGACCCCGGAGAGGCTGACCAGCACGTCGTCGGGGGCGACGTCCGCGCGCAGGGTCCCGTCGGCGCGACCGGCGCCGAGCAGGGTGGCGACGGCGCCGGTCAGCCGGTCGCGGCTGCGGGCGAACGGGTCGCCGCCGGAGGCGATGAGCGCGCGCAGCGCGTCGCCCATGCCGCGCTTGGTGCCCATGTAGTCGACGAAGTGGCTCATCCACGCGCGCAGCGCCCGCTGCGCGGGGGCGGCGGCGAGCAGGTCCTCGACGCGGTCGCAGAGCCGGTCGAGTTCGCCCTGGTAGGCGGCGTCGATGAGGGCCTCACGGGTGGGGAAATGCCGGTAGAGCGTGCCGATGCCGACGCCGGCCTGCCTCGCGATCGCCTCGAGCGAGACAGCCGCCCCCTCACGTGAGAGCGCCTGGACCGCGACGGACAGGAGCCGTTCGCGGTTGCGGCGGGCGTCGGCGCGCAGCGGGCGTTCGCTCGCCATCCCACCTCCCGGGAATGATACGGAGGAACCTCCGGTTAGCCTGGGACGGCAAGCGGAGGAACCTCCGATTCATTCTACCGACAGGGGACGTTCATGATCGCCCCGATCACCACCCCGTTCGGCGCGGAGTCGACGGCCGCCGAGGTCATCGACGGCATCGACCTCACCGGCCGGCGGGTCATCGTCACCGGCGGCGCCTCCGGTATCGGCGTGGAGACCGCGCGGGCACTCGCCGGCGCCGGCGCCGAGGTGACCCTCGCCGTGCGCGACACCGCGGCCGGCGAGCG
>NZ_JALKFU020000810.1 GCF_023242965.2 Frankia sp. AgKG'84/4 | reverse complement strand
GGGGGGCAGGCACCGCCGCGCTGGTCTCGGCGGACGCCGGGGTGGCCGGCTCAGGCGGCGCGAACTCGTCCGGGCGCACCGCGGCGCGCCCGTCGGCGTGCCCATCGGGCAGGCGGCGCGCGGACGAGGTGTCCGGCTCGAAGCCGACGGCCTCCGGATCCAGCCCGTCCGGCTGCTCGGTCGTGGTGCCGGTGGAGCGGGTTGGCGAGGTCACAGCGGCGTCTCCGAGAATCCGGGGGCGTAGGGCCGCAGGTTGAGGATCAGCTCGGCCCACTCCCCGGTGAGTTGAAGTACTCCCACCGCGACGAGCAGCGCGCCACCCGCGAGGGACAGCGCGCGGCCATGGCGTCGCAGCAGGCGCAGTGCACCGACGGCCCGCCGGAAGGCGAGTCCGACGACGAGGAACGGCAGCCCGAGCCCGAGGCAGTAGACAGCGGACAGGAACGTCCCCCGCCCGACCGTCGCGCTCGTCGTCGCGAGCCCCAGCACCGCCGTCAGCGTCGGGCCGAGGCAGGGCGTCCAGCCCAGGCCGAACAGCACACCTAGCACCGGCGCGCCGAGCAGCCCGGGCCGCGGCAGGCGGTGCAAGCGCCACTCCCGGTTCGCCCACGACATCCGCGAGAAGATCCCGGCGAAGGCGAGGCCCATCACGATGGTGACGGCGCCGAGCACCTGGCTGAGGCCGACCTGGTGGCGGTTCAGCCACTGGCCGAGCCCGCCGAACGCGGCGCCGTAGGAGCAGAACACCAGGGTGAATCCCAGCACGAACAGTCCCGTGCCGGCCGCCACCCGCCCGCCGGCACGCAGCCGACGCAGCCGTGGCGCGAGCCCGGTGAACCGACCGCTCGCGCCACCGTCCCCGTCCCTGGTCATCCCGCCGCCAGCCACACCGGCTCCAGCCACACCGGCTCCAGCCACACCGGCTCCAGCCACACCGGCTCCAGCCACACCGATGGCGGCTCCCTCGCCGACACCCCCGCCGACACCGGCTCCGAGCACGGCCCCGACCGCCCCGGCCGGCACGGCGCTGGCGGGGGCGGCGCTGGCC
>NZ_JALKFU020000809.1 GCF_023242965.2 Frankia sp. AgKG'84/4 | reverse complement strand
GGCACCCGCATCCGCGCTGGCACCCGCATCCGCGCTGGCAACGGCGCCCGCACGCGCGCTGGCGCTGGTACCCGCCCCGGCGGGGGTGCTGTCCGCCGCGGGCACGGCCCGCAGCGCCCGCAGCGCCACGACCCCCGCGGCGACCGTGAGCGGCAGCAGCCCACCGAACACCCAGCGCCATCCCACCTGCGCGGCGATCAGGCCGGACAGCGCCGGCCCACCGAGACCGGGCACCACCCAGGCGGTTGACAGCACCGCGAACACCCTGGGCCGCAGCGTGGCCGGGTAGACCCGGCCGATGGTGGCGTAGGCGATCGCGGGAATCGCCCCGCCGCCGAGGCCCTGCAGCCCACGGGCGAGCACCAACACCGGCATCGTGGGCGAGACGGCGGCGAGCAGCAGGCCCGCGCCGAAGAACAGCAGCCCGGCGGCGAAGGGCCGCGCCGGTCCGCAGCGGTCGGTGCCCGTGCCGGCGAGCACGATGCCGATGATGGTGCCGAGGAAGAAAGCGCTGGTCGCCCAGCCGTAGAGGCCGACGCCGTGCAGGTCGGCGGCCACCGCGGGCAGGACCGTGATGACGGCCAGCGCCTCGAACGCGACCAGCGTCACGATCGTGACGAGCCCGGCGGTGAGGGTCCGTAACCGTCGGTCCCACAGCGAGGTCACCGCCGGTGCCTCCCCGCGGCCGCCCGCGGCCTGCGCCCCGGGGGTGCTCATGCCCGCAGACGCAGGCCGCCGCGCGGCGTCGGGTGGAAGCCGGCCCGGGTCAGTGCCGCGCCGAGCGCGCTGGCGGCCACCGCCTCGCCGTCCGCCTTCTCCACGGTCAGCCGGCCGAGCGAGCCGTCGACGACCGCACGGGCCAGCGCCTCCACGGCCAGGGCGGTCACATCGTCCTGGGCGGCCCAGGACAGCAGCGACCGTCCGCCGCGCTCGACGTAGAGGACGAGTTCGCCGTCGACGAGGACGACGAGCGCGCCCGCCTTGCGGCCGGGCCGGTGGCCCGCCGCGGTCTCCGTCGACGCCTCGGGCCGCGCCGGCCAGGGCAGCGC
>NZ_JALKFU020000808.1 GCF_023242965.2 Frankia sp. AgKG'84/4 | reverse complement strand
GCCGCGGCCTCGTCGCCGACCGCGAGCGGCACCAGCGCCGGCCTGGAGGTGATCGGCGGGGTCAGCGCCACCGTCCGGCGGGCGGCGACGATCGCGACGAGGGCGCCGACGGAGAGCCCGAGGCCCGCGCCGTTGACGCCGAGCCCCACGGAGGCCGCCGCGATGATGCAGGCCACCCGACAGAACGTCTCGAAGATCATGTTCCGGGCCAGGCCCGGATAGTTGCTGCGGGCCTGGAGCAGGCCGCGTTCGACGCACACGCTGACCCACAGGGCGGCGCCGATCGCGGCCTCCGCGATCGCGAACGGATGCGGGTAGGCCAGCAGCGCCGCGACCGGCCGGCACAGCACGAGCGCGACCACCACGGCGCCCGCCGCCGAGAACATCATCACCTGACGGAGGCGGGCGATCCAGCCACGACGTTCCCGGCGGGTGCGGTCCGTGTGGGAGAGGTCACGATGCACGACGGCCGTCAGCACCGCGGTACCGACGACGGCCAGGACCATGTAGATGTTGGTCTGGACGACGACAGCGCCGTACTCGGAGGGCTTCAGGAGCCTGGCCAACACCAGGTTCATGATCAGGTTGAGGAAGTTCGCGCCGGCCCCGGCCGCGGCGAGCAACATCGGCCCGCGCAGCATCTCGACGACGATGTCCCGGCGCAACAGCGCCGACGGCGACCGGCGCGCGCCCCGGGCCGCGGGCATCGTGTCAACCGCTGACATCGGCGGCCCCGGCCCGCAGGAGCCGTTCGGCAGCTCCCTCGGCAGGCTGTGAGGGAACGGTCACGGACTCGGCGAGCTCGGTGACGGCGGCGAGGTACAGGCCGACGAACTCCCGCGCCGAGTCCTCGTCCATCAGCTCGCGGGCATGGCAGAACGACAGGTGCACCCGGTCTGCCATCCGGACCACGTGGACGGCGAGCCCCTGCGGCATCCGGCCCGGGGCGGTCAGGTGCAGGTCGAGCAGCCGCGGGCCGCCCGCGCCGACGGTGAGGTCGGTGGGCACATGGCCGAGGTTGCTCACGGCGGCGGTGGGCATGAGCGCGGGGCGGACGGTGGCGAC
>NZ_JALKFU020000105.1 GCF_023242965.2 Frankia sp. AgKG'84/4 | reverse complement strand
CGTCGGGTCGGTCCCGGCAGGACCGACCATGGTCGGCCTGGTGCTGGTCGGGCTGCTCGGGGCCGGCGGGGTGTGGGCCGGGGGCACCGGGCACGCCCCGCCGGCGACCGCCGCCGTGGCAGCCGTCTTCGTGGGCACGCTCTGCGCGCAGATGCTGTTCCTCAGCGACCGCACGGCCGGGCTCGCCGTCACCGTCCTGGCCGCCTTCGCCGGGGCCGGCGGCGGCGCGCTGCTCGCCCGGGCGGCAGGCATCGACGGGCCCGACCGGGTGCTGCCCTCCGTCGCCGGCTCCCTGCTCGTCGCCACCGCGTTCGCCTTCGCGATGTGCGGCGACCGTTCGCGTGCTTCCGCCCGCCCGGCGACGACAGCCGACCAGGACGACCCCGCGCTGACCAATGTCGACGCCCCGCAGACCGCGGCCTACCCGATGCCCTGACCCCACCACCCCACCGCCGCCCCACCGCCACCCCGGCGGGGCGGCGGCGCACGTCGAGCCGAGCCACGCGAGGCGGGACAGGCGGGGCGGGCGGGGCGGGCGGGAGGGGCGCGCAGACGAAGGTGCACCATGCGGGTGGGCCGCACGGGCGAACGGTACGAGGTGGACAGTGCGGGGCGGGACGGAGCACGGCGAACGGTCTGCGCAGGAGCGCCACCGATGACGGTCGTGCCGGGTCGCGCCCAGGCAGGTCCAGACAATCCGGTTCGCCGGGAAAGCTGGCCTGCGACAATACCTAGCCGAGGGGGTGTCGTGGCTGCCGGTCCGGTGGGCAACCGCATGGTGGCAGGCCGGTATCGGCTTGTCGGGCGGCTGGGCGCGGGTGCGATGGGCACGGTGTGGCGGGCGTTCGACACCGTGCTCGAGACCGAGGCCGCCCTGAAGGAGATCGAGTTCGCCGGCGGCGTCGCCGGTCCCGAGCGGGCCGACCGGGTCGAGCGGGCGATGCGGGAGGCCCGGCACGCCGCGAAGCTGCGCAGCCACCCGCACGTCGTCACGATCCTCGACGTCGTCCTGGAGAACGACCTGCCGTGGATCGTGATGGAGCTCGTGCCGTCCCGATCCCTGTTCGAACTCGTCCGCGACGACGGACCGATGCCCGTCCCGGAGGTCGCCCGGGCCGGCCTGGCGATCCTCGACGCCCTCGTCGCCGCCCGCGGGCATGGCATCGTGCACCGGGACGTCAAGCCGTCGAACGTGCTGATCGCGACGGACGGCCGGGTCGTCCTCACCGACTTCGGCATCGCCACCGGCGACGGCGATCCCACGCTCACCGTGACCGGCGTGCTGGGAACTCCGCTGTACATGGCGCCGGAGCGGCTCAACAACGAGCCGGCGACCTTCGAGGCGGACCTGTTCAGCCTCGGCGGCACGCTCTACTTCGCCGTCGAGGGGCGTCCGCCGTTCGAGCGGGACAGTTTCGGCGCGATGCTCGCCGCGATCGTGCTGTACCCGCCCGCGCCGACCACGCGGGCCGGGGAACTCGCCGAGGTGCTTGACGGCCTGCTGGAGAAGGACCCGGCCGTGCGGATCACCCCGCGGCGGGCCCGCGAGCTGCTGGAGCGGGTGGCCGCTACCGCCCCGGCGGGCCCGGGTCGCGGCGGCGCGGGCCTGGACGACGACGCCCGCTACAGCGACGGAGACGTCACCCAGTACGCGCCCCGCACCGCTCGCCAGGCGCCGCCCGGGCGCCCGCCGGTCAACTTCCCGGAGCAGCCCGCATCCCTCCCGGACCCGGCCGGGCAGCCTGACCCGGCCGCCGACTCGGCCGGTGAGGCGGACTCGGCCGGTGAGGCGGAGGCCACCCCGGCGGCCCCGGGCGAGGTGACGGCGAGTGAGCAGGACGGCGCGGTGCTCCTGAGCTGGGAGCCGTCGCCGACCGCGGGGGTGTCCTACCGGGTCTGCCGGGTGCTGGCGGACCCGGCCGCCCCGGACGGCCGCCGAGAGCGAAGCCTGGGGATCACCAGCGGCACCGAGCTGTTCGACGCCGGCGTTCCCCGTGGCGTCCCGCACTGGCACGAGGTCGTGGCCGTCCTCGCCGGGCGCTCCGGCCGGCTGCGCTCGGCGCCGGCGCGGACCGCGCCGCGGACCCTGACGCCGCTGGTGACCGCGTTGCGGGCGTCGATGTCGGCGGCCACGGAGGCCGGGGACGCCGTCGAGCTGTCCTGGCGGCCGATGCCGGGTCACGACGAGGTCCTGATCGAGCGACGGTTCGCCGAGGCGTCGGGGCTGTCGGGCGCCAAGCGCCGTTTCCGCGGCGAGGGCGGTCACTTCGTCGACGCCGAGACCGCGCCGGGCGCGGTCTACCGCTACCGGGTATGGGTCGCCGGCGCGGACGGGTCGGACGCGCTGTCCCCACCGGAGGCCGCGGAGGTCGTCGTCCGGGTCGTGGCCCGGCCCCGGCCGGTGCTCGACCTCGAGGCACGATCCACGCTCGGCGGCTCCCTGCTGCGGTGGACGACGGTACCGGGCACGGTTGTGCGCATCTACGCGACGGACAGCCCCGCGCAGTCCGGCCTGGTCGGGACGGGGCCGTTCGGCCCGGCGGACCACGAGGTCGGCGCCGGGTCGCTGGAGGGCCGGGCCCGACTCGTCGGGGAGAGCCGGCGCGGCCGGCTCGTCGACCGCGACGCCACCGGCACCGTCGTCTATACCCCGATCACCATCGCGGAGGACCGCGCGGTGATCGGCGCGGCCGTCAGCCACACCGTGACCTGATCCGCCGACCCGCCACCGTGGGGGCACCGTCACCCGGCGCGGCGGGGGATGCCAGCATGCAACATCGTGGAGAGTCCAGAAGACGCCGGACATGCCGGCATGATCGACGGCCTGGCCGCCGCCGACTCCGCCCAGGCCACGGACGACGCCGCCGCGCCGGCCTTCGGCTATCTCGATGTCGACGCCGACACGGCGCGCCGGGCCAGCCGCGTCTACTGGGATGGCGCGGCCGCCGACTACCAGGCGGAGCACGGGGAGTTCCTCGGCGACAGCGACTTCTGCTGGAGCCCGGAGGGGCTGCGCGAGTCCGACGTGCACCTGCTCGGCGAGGTGGCCGGGCGCACCGTCCTCGAGGTCGGCTGCGGCGGCGCCCAGTGTTCCCGGTGGCTGCGCGGGCAGGGCGCCCGGGTGATCGGGTTCGACCTGTCCAGCGGCCAGCTCGCGCAGGCCCGCGCCTACGCCGCCCGGACCGGCATCGACGTCCCCCTCGTGCAGGCCGACGCCGTGGCCCTGCCGTTCGCCGACGAGAGCGTGGACATCGCCTGCTCGGCGTTCGGCGCGGTGCCGTTCGTCGCCGACAGCGGCGCGCTGATGCGGGAGGTCGCCCGGGTGCTGCGGCCCGGCGGGCGCTGGGTGTTCTCGACCACGCATCCGTTCGTCTGGTGCCTGCCGGATGATCCGGACGAGAACGGGCTGCGGGTCTACCACAGCTACTTCGACCGGCGCGCCTACACCGAGCACGACGAGCAGGGCCAGGCGATCTACACCGAGACCCACCGGACGATCGGCGACCGGGTCCGCGAGATCGTCGCGGCGGGGCTGATCCTGCACGACATCATCGAGCCGGAGTGGCCCGACGGCCTCGAGCAGACGTGGGGCCAGTGGGGTCCGCGTCGCGGCGAGTACGTGCCGTCCACGTCGATCTTCGTGACGGGCCGACCGCCGGCCGCCGCCTGACGATGGACAGGTCACGCAACGGCGCACCAGCCTGCCCCACTATGCACACAACACCCTAGGGTGCGCGGAAGTGCCCATATCACCCCCGTTATGGTTGGCCCCGCATTCGCCGTTGGGGGCACACCGTGGAACACACTCACTCCACACTCGGAGATGCCACGTTCAGGCGCGGCAATTCGGGGGTTCGTGCGTGCGCGGCCGTGGCGCTCGCCGCGGCGCTCTGCCTCGCGGCCGGCTGCTCGACGTCGGCCAGCGCCGCCGCGTTCACGCCGGCGCCGCACGCGACCCGGATGGCCCCGGACGTCTCCGCCGACCCACTGCCGCCGCTGAGCAAGTTCGTCACCCAACCGGACGGCAGCCAGGTGTCGACGGTCAGCGCCGACTACCTGTTCGAGTCGAACAGCAGCACCCTGCTGCCGGCGGCGGTCACCGCCCTCACCCAGATCCTGCCGGCGATCCGGGAGCACCCCGGGCCGATCTCGGTGATCGGGTACAGCGACGGCCTCGGGCGCGCCGAGGACAACCAGAAGCTGTCGCTCCAGCGGGCGAAGGCCGTCGAGGCATGGCTGGCGACGCAGGACATTCCCAGCTCCGTGCTGGACGTCGAGGGCAGGGGCGAGCAGGGCGCCCAGGACGACGTCGCCGACGCGAGCCGACGCCGAGTGGAGATCGTGCTGCGATGAGGTGCCACGTGCTGATCGCCCGGGCCCGGGCCCGGGCCCGCCTCGCCGTGCTGGGGGCGGCGTCGCTGCTGCTCGCGACACCGCTGCTGGCGGCCTGCGACACCGGCGGGCTGCTGGGCGGCAAGGCCAAGGCGTCCGGACCGCTCGACTGCGCCCAGTACCAGGAGGACACGCCCAGCTCGGGCGCGCCGCTGCTGCTGATGCTGTTCGACGTGTCCGACAACTCGGCGACGACGGCCCAGCGGGTGGCCACCCGCGTGCAGCCCTACCTGGACACGGCGCTGGCCGACGGCGCCTACGTCAAGCTGGTCGCCAGCGGCGGCGGGCCCACGACGTACTCGGACTGCTTCCACGGCGACAGGATGTTCCAGATCAAGCGGAACAACAGCCGCCGGGCGGAGAAGGACCGGGAAGCCGCGTCGAAGGCCCTCGGCACCGAGATCAATCACGTCGTGCAGTCCGAGCGGGTCACCTCGACCGGCAGCGTCACCGGCCTGCTCGCCGGGATCAACGACGAGGTCGACGCCGTGCGGTCCACACCCGGCGCGAAGGTCACCGATGTGACCGTGCTCGTCTGGACCGACCTGCTGGGCACCGGCCAGGACTCCGACTGCCTCGACGTCGATGGGAAGAAGGCTTCCCCCGCGATCGCCGAAGCCCTGGTCAAGCGCTGCTTCTCCACCGGGCAGATCACCTCCGTCGGAAACGACAAGGTCCGGTTCCTCGGCGTGAACGAGAGTGCGGCGGACCGGCCGCAGCAGGACCTCGCCCGTTACCTCAAGGGCGAGCTGTGCCGGCGGATCAGCAGTGACTGCGGCTAGCGCCCTGACCGGCGTCGCCGGCCCGACCGGCGTCGCCGGCCCGACCGGCCCCGCCGGCCCGACCGCACCCACCTCGACCACACCCGACATGTCAGCCCAGACCGACTCGGCCTACCCATCACCCGCGCCACACCCCGCGGCGCCCGACAGCCCGGAGCATGCCGTCCGCATCCGTCGCGGCCCGCGCAACACCTATCCAGCCGCTGAGCCGCCGACCGCGGCGGCCCGGCTGGGCCCCAAGCCGAGGAGTCGACCCGTGGGCCTCCTGCACGAACCCGAAGAACAACATTTCAGTCCGGCGCTGATGCGCTCGACCGTCGTCATCATCACCTGCCTCGTCCTGCTGGCGGTTCTGGAGACGTGGGTCTGGCTGACCCTGTCGACCTCGTTCGCCCGGGTCTCCGTGACCGGTTCGATGATCGTCACGGCGGTCAGCTTCTTCATCGCGGGCAACACCTTCCGCCTGCGCGACATCCGGCGCCGCGTCGGCAACCAGGCCCGTGCCGGGCGCATCGCCCCGATCGACGCCCTGTCGCAGCTGCCGCCGCGGGAGACGATTCAGCGCCGGTTCATGCTCGGTGTGGTCGGCGCCATCGTCGGTGTCGGCACCCTGGTGCTGACCATGGTGTTCTCCGGCGACGAGGCGCAGGGCGCCCGCGAGGCGATGGTCGCGTCGGTGCTCGGCATCGTCTGCGCGATGCTCTGCTTCGTCGGCGGCACCTTCGCCCGCCCCATCGACTGACCGACCGCCCGACACCGGAAAGTAGGAGCCTGAAACGGTGCTGCGCAGGGGAAACCAGCCGGGACGTCTGGCCAAGCAGCTCATCCGCCGGGTGGGAGACGCCGACGTCGCGCTCGCGGGGGCGGAGACCCGCCCGAAAGTACTCAAAAGCCTTGAGGACGCGGAGGTCCAGGATGTCCGGGCCTCGGTCCGCGCCGACGGCCGGACACTCGAGGAACTGATCGCCGAACTCCGGCTGCAGATCGACTCCCGGGCGGAACGCCGGGAGCGGCGCACGGAACTGGTGAAGAACAAGGTCGAACAGGGCCGGCTGTGGCGCACCGTCGGCGTGCAGGAACGCATCCCGCAGATGGACCTCGCCGGACCGGCGCGCACCGCGGTCCTGACGGTGCTCGCGGCCCTGGACTTCTACGTCTTCGCCCAGTCGTACGCGGTGCTCGCCGACGTCGGCGGCTACGGCCCCGAATGGTGGCTCGGCGGCCTGCTCGGCGTCGCGGTGTTCATCGCCGGGGTGGCGCTCGCGCACGGGATCAAGGCGTCGATCCTGGCCGGCGCCCAGAAGCAGATGCTCGTCGACGCCGACGACGGGCGGCTGCGGATCGACCCCGACGTCCGGGAACAGCTCGTCGAGTCACGCTCGTCGGCGCTGGCGCTGGGCCTGACAGCAGCGATCTTCCTGCTGCTGTCGATCGCCGGGGTGCTCGTGCGTAGCCAGGGCACGGCCGGTACGACGACCGGCGGGGCGGTGATCCTCTTCCAGGCGCTGATCCCGCTGGTCGCCGTCGCCGTCGAGCTGTACCTGCACGACCCGACGGAGCGCGACGAGCCACTACCGAACTTCTTCGACCGCCGCCTCGAACGGCGCCTGGCCAAGGCCGAGCGCCGGCTGCGCATCGTCGCCGCCCAGGTGGAGGCGAAGGTCTCCAAGATCGAGAAGCTCTACCGGGTCGAGGAGGCCATCCTCGACGTCGAGCAGAAGGACATGGGCCTGCGGCACACCACCGACCTCGTGCTCGGTGGCGGCCACATCCCGACGGTCCCGACGAACGGCCGCGTCGCCGAGGTGGACCGCGACCAGCTCGAGAAGACCATCAAGATGGCCCGTCGCTCCTGAGGGCCGGTCGGATCGTCGGCGGCCCGCTCCCGGGGCCGTCGGCGGCGGGCACGTCGGCCGTCGAGGCGTCCTCGGCCGCCGGCGTGTCGGGGGCGTCGTCCCCGTCGTGGCGCAGGCCGATCCAGGCGTTGACGATGGCCCAGTGCATGGTCAGCCACTGGCGGCGGCCCGCGTCGGAGGCGGGAATCTGCGCCATCGGCACCCGCCACCAGCGCAGCAGCAGCGGGGTGGCCAGCGGCATCGCCCGCCAGACCTCACCGGGGGCGCTGAACTCGTCGAGACCGGCGTGCGCGACGACCATCGTGGCAGTGATCGTGCCGGCGGCGAGCGCGGCGAGCACCCCCGCCGGCCGCGGCGGCAGGACGGCGTCGAAGTCCTCGGCGACCGCGGCCCGGTCCCACTGACCGCGCGCCCGCAGCCGGGCGATCAGCCGGCGCCGCCGCGACGGCGTGAAGTTCGCCCCCTCCGGGAAGATCACCAACGCCTCCGCGTCACCCAGCCCACGGGCCAGCGCACCGATCCGCCGGGTGGCGGTGTCGTCCGAGCCGTCGTTGCGCAGGAAGCAGGCGCCGAGCCGGCCGAGCAGGACGTCGATCGCCGGATCGAGCTGGAGACGATCGATGAGCACCACCCGCGGCACCAGCCCGTAGCGGGTGAGCAACAGGTGGATCAGGACGAACGAGTCCCCCGGCCCGGCATGGCGGCTGAGCACCAGCACCCGTGACGGGCCGGCGTCCGGCCCCACCTCGGCGTCGTCGTCGGCGTCCGCCTTCGCGGGCTCCGGGGGTGGTTCGAGGATCTCCAGCCGGAACCGGAGCCACACCCGGGCAGCGCCCAGCAGGAACGTGAGGACGCGGCGCAGCAGCCAGACATGCGCGGCCTCGTAGCGCCGCCGCCCGAGCAGCGGCCGCACCAGCCAGAGACCGAAGGCGGCGAGCAGCACCACCACCTCGGCGGCCAGGTAGTCCGCGGCGAGCATCGCCGCCCTGGAAACCCGCAGGCGACGGTCCAGCGGAGCGGTGAGCAGGCCGAGCACGGCCATGGCGAGCGCCACCACCGCCAGCACCGCCGCCACCGGCACGAACAGCGGGTCGACCAGCAGCCGTCGCACCGCCTTCGGTGGAACGCCCATGCATCCCCACCCTTCTCAGCCGACGTCGACGCGGTGGACCGGACCGTCGGTCGCGGTGTCCAGGTAGTCAGCCGTGGCCTTGCGGGCCGCCTGGATGCGCCGGAGCAGCCCACCGGTCGAGCGGTAGCGCAGCGGGACCAGCGGCGCGCCCCGATCACCGACCGGCAGGACGTGCACGGCGACACCCGCGGGCAGCCGGGCCATCGCCTCGGTGAACCCGCGGCGCCGGGCGATCTCGAAGGCGACCAGACCAGCCTCCCACGGCCAGCGCGGCGGCCGCAGCGGCCGCTCGATCCGCCCGACGTGCAGCACGTAGACGGTGTGGGCGCCGAGTTCCACGGCCCGTCCGACCGGGTTGCTGTCGACGATGCCGCCGTCGATGAAATGCTCGTCGCCGATGCGCACCGGCGGCAGCAGCGCCGGCACGGCGCAGGACGCCAGCACCGCGTCGACCAGCGGCCCGCTGGCGAACCAGTGCGCCGCCGCCCGCTCGATGCTGGCCGCGACGCACTGGAACCGGATGGCCAGGTCCTCTATCGGGACTGGCGGCAGATGGGTGTTCAGGAGCATCCGCAGTGGCCCGTTGGAATGCAGATGACCGTGGCGGACCACGGTGGCCAGCCGCTGCGCCGGGCCCCCTGCGAACACATCGGTGACGCTCAGCTTCGACCACAGGTCGGTCAACCGGTCGATCGTGGCCGCCGACGGCTCCGCCGCCACCGCGGCCCCGTTGATTGCCCCCACCGACGTCCCGACGACCAGATCCGGCAGGATCCCCGCGTCGAACAGCGCGGCGAGCATCCCGACCTCACTGGCCCCGAGAATCCCCCCGCCGCCCAGCACAAACGCCACCGGCCCCGCCACCTCGGCGCCCCCGGCCCTGCCGGCGTCGCCGGCCTTGCCGTACGCCGCCGGCGTCCTCCCGTCGCCCGCGTCCTCGGCCGCCGTCATCCGCACCTCCGTCGCCCACCACCGGGGCCGGACCAGGCACCGGGCACCGATCAACTCCCTACCCGATCCGGGTCCCACGACCCGTCCGTTCCCGTCGCGTTCGCCCCGCCGACGAGCGCTCCAGCCCGACGATCGGCCCCGCGCGGCTTGCCAGGCACGGTAGGCCCTCCCGCTGCCGTCCGGATCCGGGATCCCGAGATCGACGACCGGCCGTGCACCGAGGGGCTCGTCGAGCTGGACGAGGGCCACCGACCTGCGTCCCGACCAACCAGGAGCCGTTCTCGCCCCCGGGAAAGGCTGGCCATGCTGGCGGCCGTTATGCCAGGTGGACCGGGGGCCCGCGGGGTGTGCGCGGACATCGGGGGGCAGGCGGTGAGAATGTGGCGCATGCTTACCGACGACGACGTGGACGAGATCGTGTTCCGGGCGGCCGGCAGCGGCGACCATCGAGGGGCGGCGGCGACGCTCGAGGAGCTCGCGGCGCGGACCGAGAACCACGGTGAGTCGGTGACCCGGGCCTCGCTGATGGTCGACGCGGGCAGCCAGTTCGGGCTCGCGCAGGACTGGGCCGAGGCGGTCCGCTGCTACCGGGTGGCCGTCGAGGACGGCGGTACCTGCGAGGTGGATCCGCGGGTCTGGCTGCACGACGGGTTGCTGCGCGACGGGAAGTCGGCGCAGGCCGCGGCGCTGCGGGCGGAGCTGAAGGCGTCGCGCTCGACAGACCCGGGTGTGTACGAGGCGGTCGCGGAGAGCCTGGAGGCCGTTGAGCTGCTGCAGGACGCCCACACCTGGTTCACCATGGGCTATCACCGCTGCGAGCAGGCTCCGGTGCCGGATTTCCTGCTCGACCTGCTGCTCGTCGGCCGTCGGCGGGTGCGCCGCGCGCTCGGCCACCCGGCCGACCCGCTGGACGAGGTCGCCGAGGACTACATCGAGACGGTGGGCAGCTGACACGGGCCCGGCCGCAGGGCCGCCGACGGGAAGAGACGCCGCCGGTCTCGCGTTGCGCCCGGTCGTGAGCCCGACTCGTTGCGTCCCGCTGTCCGTGCTCGACCTGGTGCCCGTCGGCAGCGCAGTGACCCCCGCCGAGGCGATCCGCGGGTCGCTGGAGCTGGCCAGGCGCGCCGAGCAGCTCGGATACACCCGGTACTGGCTGGCGGAGCACCACGGCATGCCGGGCATCGCGAGCACGGCGACGGCGCTGCTCATCGGCCAGGTCGCCGCCGCGACCAGCACGATCCGGGTGGGTTCCGGCGGGGTGATGCTGCCCAACCACGCGCCGCTCGCCGTCGCCGAGCAGTTCGGGACGCTCGGCGTCCTGTTCCCGGGCCGCATCGATCTGGGCATTGGGCGGGCCCCGGGCACCGATCCGGCGACCGCGCGGGCGCTGCGGCGCACCGCCGGTTCGCTCGCCGTCGACGACTTCACCGACCGGCTGGCCGAACTCACGACCTTCCTGTCCGGCGGCGCGTTCGAGGCGGAGCATCCGATGCACGGCGTGGCCGCGTTTCCGCAGGCGCCGACGCCGCCGCTGTGGTTGCTCGGGTCCAGCGGCTACAGCGCCCAGGTCGCCGGCATGCTCGGCCTTCCGTTCGCGTTCGCCCACCATTTCAGCGCGGCGAACACCGTCCCGGCGCTGGAGCTGTACCGCCGGGCGTTCCAGCCCTCGCCGGGGCGGGAACGGCCGTACGCGATCGTCGCCGCCGCCGTGATCTGCGCCGAGGACGACGATCAGGCGCAGTGGCTGCAGGCGCCCGTGCGGCTGGCGATGCTGCGGCTGCGGGGGGGCCGGCCGGGCACGTTCCCGTCGCCGCAGGAGGCCGCCGACCATCCGTGGACGCCGCAGGAACGGGCGGCGGCGGAGAACATCACGGCCTCGCACATCGTCGGTTCGCCGCTGACGGTGCGGGCGGGCCTCGACGCGCTGCTCGACGAGACCGGCGCGGACGAACTCATGGTCGTCACCAACACGCAGCGGCCGGCCGACCGCGTCCGATCGCTCGAACTGGTCGCCGAGATCGGCGATCTCGCTCCGGCGGGCCCGGCCAGTGTGGGCGTGACCTGACCGGATCGGCCCACGCCGCATCCGGTCACCGGGGCACCCAGGCACGGCCGGGAGGGTAGGCCGGCCGTGCCAGGTAGGGGTTAGACCGTTCAGGCGGCCCGGCGTAGTCCGAACCGGCCACCGGAACGGCCGCCGAACCGGCCACCGGACGAGGGGGTGTGACCCGGGCCGGTCAGTGAACCGGACCGCAGTGTCCGCTCGGTGATCTTCGCGACGAGGCCGCGCGGCAGGAACCGCGAGGCGTTGGACGTCAGGAAGTTCAGCCGGCCGTCGATGACATACGCCTGGCCGCGGTCGAGAGCCCGGAAGGCCGCCCCGACGACCTCGTCGGTGGTGCGCAGCCGCCCGCCCGCGGACATCCGCGAGCCGAGCACCCGGAAGAAGTCGGTGTCGGTCGGCCCCGGGCACAGGGCCAGTACCCGCACCCCGTGCGGGCGGCACTCGGCCCACAGGGCGATCGACAGGGACAGCACGAACGCCTTCGTGGCGCCGTACACGGCCATGTACGGGACACCCTGGAAGCCCGACGTCGACGACGTGTTGATCAGTGTGCCGCTGCCCCGGGCGACCATCGCGGGCAGGAACAGGTGGGCGACCCGCTCGACCGCCACGGCATTCAGCATGACCTCACGGTGATCCTGGTCCGCGGACAGCTCGTGGTAGGCGCCGCGGGTACCGAACCCGGCGTTGTTGACCACGATGTCGATCTCCAGGCCGATCTCCGCGACCGCCTTGGCAAGCTGGTCGGGGCCGCTTTCCTCGGCCAGGTCGACGGCGACGGTGTACACGTCGACGCCGTGGCGCGCGCGCAGGCCGTCGGCGACCTGGCGCAGCCTCGGCTCGGCCGGCGCGACGAGTACCAGCCGGGCACCCCGCGCCGCGTACGCCTCGGCGAACGCCGCGCCGATGCCCGACGACGCTCCGGTGACCAGCGCGGTGCTCAACTTCAAATCCGCTTCCGCGGCCATGGTCCTCCCTGCTCGGCCGCGCACGTGCCCCCTGTTCGGGTCACCCGCGCGACCCAGAACGGTTTCCGGATAGCGACATCATTGAATATGTCGCTCCGGACCTCATATCGGACCTCGGGGCGGGACACCGATAGGTACGGGCCCGTTGGTGACGGTGACGGCGCGGCGGCCCGACCGGGCTACACCTGGTCGAGCAGATGCCGCTCGCGCACGGCGGCCACGGACAACGTGCGGTACCCGACGTCGTCGAAGAGCACGGTGATCCGGTCGTCCTCGGCGCGCACCACCTGGCCCGAGCCCCAGGACACATGCCGCACGGCGCAGCCCGCCGGGAACGGCGCCTCGCCCTCGCCGGCCTCGGCGCGGCGCTGGTC
>NZ_JALKFU020000807.1 GCF_023242965.2 Frankia sp. AgKG'84/4 | reverse complement strand
GCGGCGGTGTGGTGGTCGCACTCACCAGCGCCGGGGTGAGCGGCGCGGGGGGCGGCGTCAGGGCGTCGCGCCACCAGGCGAGCTGCCGGTTGACCTCGGCCCGGTGCTCGGCCGTGGCCTCCCAGCGGGCCTGGTCGGCGTGGCTGGCGCGCGCGGCGGGCGGATCGGCCCGTGCACCGCGGCACCTGGCCTGATAGCAGGCGGCGAGATCGGCGAACAGGATCGTCCAGCTCGTCTCGTCCCCGGCGATGCGCGCGAGCACCAGGTGCAGCACGTGCTCGTCCGGGGCGACCCGCAGGATCTGGGCCCGCAGCGGGGTGTCGGCGCCGAGGTCGAACGGCTCCCAGCCGAACGCCTCCAGCGCCGCCCGCAGCGTGCTGTCCCCGGTCGGGTCCGCCGGGTCGGCCAGGCCCGCCAGCGGGTCGGAGGCGCCACCCGACGCTGCCAGGAACGCCTGGTCGACGGACAGGTCCCGCACGATGACGGGCAGCAGGTACGCCGCCGGCCCGGACCGGACCGCGCGCGTCGGCTCGCCGGCCGCGTCCGTCGGGTAGACGGTGCGCAGGATGTCGTGCCGGTCGAGGAGGTCGCGCAACGCGCCGGTGAGGGCCTCGGTGTCGCACGGGCCGGTGAGGCGGGCCCGCACGGACAGCTGGTGCGCGCCGCTGTCGGGGGCGAGCCGGTGCAGGAACCAGCAGCGGCGCTGGGCGGAGGACAACGGCACCCGGGGGGCATCGGGGGGGCGGGGGGCATCGGGGGGCCGGGGGGCATCGGGGGGCCGGCTCGCGACCATCGGTGGGCGGTCCCTTCGGTTCCACGGTGGCGCGAGCGCCGGCCGGCGATGGGCAGAAGGCGCGCGCAGGAGGGGTCGTCGGCGAAGGCACGCCGAACCCGACGACCAATCTTTTAGGTTTACCTAACCTTAGTTGACTGTGCTGCGAGATGCAATGCTTCAGCAGCCCGTGATCAGGCGGTTCGCACGGCGACGGCCGTCCGGTCCGCCGACTCGGCGCCGCCCGCCGCGGGTGTCGCGGTGCCCGCCGACGAGGCGGCCGCCATCCTGCGG
>NZ_JALKFU020000806.1 GCF_023242965.2 Frankia sp. AgKG'84/4 | reverse complement strand
GCGACGGTCACGGAGGAGTGGGGCGCGCTCCGGCTCGACGCCGGCGGTCCCACCATCGCGGGGGCGGCGGGCAGCCCGGTCAGCGCAGGCAACAGCGCCCGCAGGCGGTCCGTCCCGGGCCGGTCCGCGGGGTTCTTCGCGAGCATCGCGGCCACGACCGCCCACACCTCGTCAGGAACTCCCGGCGGGCGGCCGGGGACCAGGTCGGCGTGGGCGCGCAGGATGGAGAGCATCTCCCGGCCGGCGAACGGCGCGACGCCGCAGAGCATCTCGTAGAGCATCGTGCCGGCGGCGTAGATGTCCGCGGCGGGCCCGACGACACCGCCGTCGACGCTCTCGGGCGCCATGTACAGCGGGGTGCCGAGCATGCCGCCGGGGATCGTCAGCCGCGTCGCGGAGGCCATCAGCCCGGCGACCCCGAAGTCCGACACCTTCGGTCGCGAGGTCCCGTCGCGCCGGTCGAGCAGCACGTTCTCCGGTTTCAGGTCGCGGTGCACGATGCCGAGCCGGTGGGCGGTCGCGAGACCGGTGAGGATGTCGACGATCAGGCCGACGGCCTCGCCGGGCGGCAACGTCCGGCGGCGGACGAGCTCGTGGCGCAGGTCGGAGCCCTCGACGAACTCCATCACGATCGCCAGTTCGCCGCGTTCCGCCACGAGGTCGTGAATGGCCACGACAAAGGGCGACTGGACGCGTATGAGGATGGCGCGCTCACGCATGAACCGGGCGACCACACCGGGATCGGAGGTGAAGTGGGGCAGCAACAGTTTGAAGGCGAGTTCGTTTCCGGCCTCGTCGTGTCCGCGCCACACCTCACCCATGCCGCCGCGGCCGACCCGCGATTCCAGGGTGTAGGAACTTCCCAGCTTTCTAACCACTCCGTGCCATCACCACTTCGCTGTGGGTTTCCTGGTGGATTGGCGGGGGTTCCCGCCGGGGCCGACCGAACCGGCCGGCCGCTGGACCGCGTCGGGCCGGGTGTGCCCAGGTGAGCTAGGCCGTCATGGTGATCCGGCCGGGCGGTCCGACGACGCGGCGGCCCGGCGCTCGCGCCGTCCCAGGCCGCC
>NZ_JALKFU020000805.1 GCF_023242965.2 Frankia sp. AgKG'84/4 | reverse complement strand
GGGCCGGGGTGCTGGTCGCGCCGCCCGGCACGGGAAAGACGACGCTGGTCCCGCTCGCGCTCGCCGACCACGTGCCCGGCCGGGTCCTGGTCGTCGAGCCGAGGCGGATCGCGGTCCGCGCCGCGGCCCGGCGGATGGCCGCTCTCGCCGACGCGGGTGTCACGAGCGGGGCCATGACCCGGGCGGATGGCTCGGGCCGCGGCGGCGCCGGTCGCGGGAGTGTCGGTCGCCGGAATGTCGGTCGCGACGACGCGGGTGGCGGCGAGGTTGGTGGGGCGGTCGGTTACACGATCCGCGGCGAGCGCAGGACCGGGCCGTCGACCAGGGTCGAGGTGGTCACCACCGGCGTGCTCGTCCGGCGGCTGCAACGCGACCCCGAGCTGCCCGGCGTCGACGCGGTCGTCCTCGACGAGTGCCACGAGCGGCACCTCGACGCCGATCTGGCGCTCGCGTTCCTGCTCGACGCCCGTGCCGCGCTGCGTCCCGACCTGCTCCTGCTCGCCGCCTCCGCGACCGCGGACACCCGGCGCCTCGCCGCGATGCTCGGCGCTCCCGCCCAGCCCGCGCCGGTCATCGGAACGGACGCCTCGATGTACGACGTCGAGGTGCTCTGGGCGCCTCCGCCGGGGGTGATCACGCCGGCGCACGGCCTGCGGGTCGACCCGAAGCTGCTCGACCACGTCGCCGCGACCGTCGGGCGCGCGCTGCGGGAGACGACCGGGGACGTGCTCGTCTTCCTGCCCGGCGCCGGTGAGATCGCCGCCGTCGCCGGCCGCCTCGCCGCGCACCGGGACGCCGTCGACGTGCTCACCCTGCATGGCCGCCAGAGCGGCGGCGCGCAGGACGCGGTGCTGCGCCCCGGCCCGCGCCGCCGGGTCGTGCTGGCCACCGCGGTCGCGGAGAGCAGCCTGACGGTGCCCGGCGTGCGGGTCGTCGTCGACGCCGGCCTGGCCCGCTCCCCCCGGATGGACCACGCCCGCGGGCTGGGCTCGCTGGTCACCGTGCGGGTGTCGCGGTCCTCCGCCGGTCAGCGCGCGGGCCGGGGGGGGGGGGGGGGGGGGGCGGGGGGGGGG
>NZ_JALKFU020000804.1 GCF_023242965.2 Frankia sp. AgKG'84/4 | reverse complement strand
ATCCTCGCCTACGCGGGCCACGTCGCCGACCGCTTCGACCTGCGGCGGGACATCTCGTTGGAGACCTCGGTCGTCTCTCATCGCGCCGGGGGAGCTGGAGGTCGGGATCGTGACGGCCTTCGTTGGCGCGCCGGTCTTCATCGCGCTGTGCCGCCGCGCCCGGCTGGCCCGGTCATGACGGGACCCGCCGGCGGGCCAGGCGTCGCGTTGCGGCCGGGCCGCGGCTACCGGATCGGGCGCCTCGCCGGGGACAGTGTGTCGCTGCGGATCTCCCCGCGGGCCGTCGCGGTCGGCGTCGCGCTCGTCGTGGTGATCGTGCTCGCCGGGGTCACGACCCTGCTGACGGGCGACTATCCGATTCCCGTCGCGGACGTGATCCGCGCGCTGGCGGGCCACGGCGACGGCGGCACCGACTTCGTCGTGAACACCCTGCGACTGCCCCGCCTGGTCACCGGCCTGCTGGTCGGCGCCGGGCTGGCGCTGAGCGGGTCGATCTTCCAGAGCGTGTCGAACAACATCCTCGGCAGCCCGGACATCCTCGGCTTCACCAACGGCGCGGCGACCGGCGCGCTCGTCGTGCTGCTGGTGCTGCACGGTGACGCGAGCCAGGCGTCGCTGGGCGCGGTGGCCGGCGGCGTGCTCGCCGGCGCGGTCATCTTCGGGCTGTCCCACAAGCACGGGGTGAGCGGGCCGCGGCTGGTGCTCATCGGCATCGCCATCAGCGCGCTGCTCGCCTCGGTCAACTCCTATCTGATCACCAGGGCGAAGCTGGCCGACGCCGTCGCCGCGCAGGTCTGGCTGATCGGCAGCCTCAACAGCCGGGGCTGGGAGGAGGTCCGCCCGCTGGCACTGGCGCTGGTGATCCTGGTGCCGCTGACGCTGTGGCTGGGGCAGCGGCTGGCCTACCTGGAGCTGGGTACGGATACCGCGCAGGCCCTCGGGGTGGACGTCGAGCGCAGCCGGCTGGCGCTGATCACGGTGGGGGCGGCGCTGGCCGCCGTGGCGACGGCCGCCGCCGGGCCGATCGGGTTCGTCGCGCTCACCGCGCCGCCGCTGGCCCGCTGGCTCACGGC
>NZ_JALKFU020000803.1 GCF_023242965.2 Frankia sp. AgKG'84/4 | reverse complement strand
TCTTTACATTGCTGATCGTGGGAAAGAGCTCGGCCGAGGGCCGACGAAACGAGGTCCGCGGGGCCGGGCGGGCCGCCCCCGCGACGGCGAGCAGCGCCGCGCCCAGCACGATGTCGTGGACGAGGCCGAACGCGGCGATCGCGCCACCCCACAGCGCGATCGAGACGACGACCGCGAGCCCCTGGCGCCCCAGCCCGCCGAGCGGCCGGGACAGCCCGGCGGCCAGCAGGGAGCCGACGGCCACCGCCGAGTACATGACGCCCGCGGTCGCGCTGCCGCCGCCGAAACGGGTCTCGGCGAGCTCCGGGAACAACGCCCGCGGCATCCCGAACACCATCGCGATGATGTCGACGACGAACGTCATCAGCAGCACCGGCTGGCCGCGCAGGAACCGCAGGCCCTCCACCACGCTCGCCACCCCGGCGACCCGCCCGCCGCCCAGCGGCGGCATCGCCGGCAGCCGGGCGAGCCCATACAGCGGCGCCGCGAAGGTGGCGAGGTCGACGGCGTAGGCGACCGAGAACCCGCCGAGGGTCAGCGCGAGGCTCGCGATCAGCGGCCCGCCGACCGCGGCGGCCATGCCGCCGATCTGGGACAGCGCGGACGCCGCCGGCAGGCTCTCGGGCGGCACCAGGTTCGGCGCCATCGCCCGGCGCGCCGGCTGGTCAACGGCCAGCAGCGCCGACTGGACAGCGATGAGGCAGAACAGCGGCCAGGCCACCGTGTCGACCGCCCCGGTAGCGCTGAGCAGCAGGAACAGCGCCGAGACGACCGCGAGCAGCGTTGAGGTGATCATGGCGAGGCGGCGGCGGTCGACCGCGTCGACGACGGCGCCCCCGAACAGGCCGCCGACGACCAGCGGCACCAGGCCGACGACGCCGACCAGCCCGACCTGCCACGACGACCCGGTGATGGCGAAGACCTGCAGCAGCACCGTCGTCGCGGTGATCTGGGAACCCAGCGAGGAGACGGTCTCCCCCACCCAGAGCCGGCGGAAGGACGGATGCTCCCGCAGCGGGGAGACGTCCGCGAGCAGGCCGGCGCCCAGCCGGCGGCGCCGGGCCGGGTCCGGGC
>NZ_JALKFU020000802.1 GCF_023242965.2 Frankia sp. AgKG'84/4 | reverse complement strand
GGGGGTCACTGTTCGCCGAGGTCTCGCCGGTCGGGGCGCCCGGCGTCGAGGCCGGGACGGCTGGCGCCGGGACGGCGCAGGTGCGGGCGCCGGGAGATGGGTCGGGCGAGCCTGACGGCCTGCTCCGGCGGGCCGGTGGCCTGCCGCACGAGCTGGCCTTGCGGGACGCGGCCGGGGGGCGTGGCGGGGCGATGCGGCAGGTGTGGGTCGAGACCGACGAGGGTGCGGTGCTCGCCGACTGGGCGTACCGGGGGCGGGTCGAGCTGATGGCGGCTCGGCGGCCGTTCGTGCTGGAGGCGGATCTCGACGGCCGGGGGGTGCGCCTCGTCGAGCCGATGGGGCGGGTGCCCGTTGCGGCCTTCACCCCCGGCCGGCGCGGTGGTCGGGTCCGGCTGGCGAACGGGACGGTGCTGCGCTGGCTCGAGCCGACCCGCGCGGTGTTCGCCAGCGGCCTGGTGGCGCCGGGCGGGGCCAACATCATTCGGTTCGCGCTGGACGGGACGGCGCTGGTCATCGCCGGCCTGGACCGGCCCGATCCGCAGACCGCCCAGGCGGGCCGGGTGCTGGGTGCTGGGCCGGGGGATGCCCGTCGGGGGGATGCCCCGGACCCGCGCTCGGGCTGGGTGCCCGACCTGGTGGGCCTGCTCGTGCTGGGCTGGTTCGTCCGCCTGCTCGAGTCCTCCCGGCAGCCGGCGCTTCGCTCAGGTGTTCGCTGACCGGGGTGTTTGACGGGTCGGTCGCGCGCGGGCTACCTTTCGAGGTGTTCGAACCTGTGTTCGATGTCGGGAGGGTGTCATGGCCGTCGTGGATCGACCTGTCAACGGCAGGGGTTCCGGGGGCGGAGCCGCTCGCGTGGAAAGTACCTCCGCCGCGCCTGGCGCGTCCGCGGGGCCGCCGCAGCGGGCCCTGTTGCCCGCCGCGGGTCTGCCCCACCGCTCCCGGGACGAGCTGCTCGCCGCCGCCCGGCGCGGTCTCGGTGAGGCCGAGTACGCCCCCCGCGCCGGGCAGCGGTATGCCCTCGCTCATCTCGCCGCGCTGCGGGCGGCCGCCGCCGTGCTGGCGGACCGGGCGCGTC
>NZ_JALKFU020000801.1 GCF_023242965.2 Frankia sp. AgKG'84/4 | reverse complement strand
GAGCGGGACCCGCGCCGTCGCCGGGCACCCGCTCCGGTGCGGCCGACGCGGATCCCGCTCCCGGATCGTCCGGGGCGGCCGGCATCTCAGCGCTCACTCAGCAGGGCGCGGCGCAGCGCCGTCGCCGACGCGAAGATCCTGATACCGAGCACGACGACGACCGCCGTCGACAGCGCGCCGCCGAAGCCGACCAGCTCGCCGAGCAGCACCAGCAGCACCGCGATCGCCACGTCGGAGGCGAACGACACGACGAACTCCCGGTCGTCGAACGTTCCCTCCACACCCGCCCGCGCGGCGCCGAGCGCGGCGTCCACGGCGGCGACGACCGCGACCGGCAGGTAGGGATCGAGCCAGTCCGGCGCGGTCGGACCCAGCAGAAGCCCGGCCACGACGCCCAGCACCAGGGCGAGCACCACAATCATGATCCACTCCGTCGCGCGTTGCGCAGTACCGGCGCCGCGGCCGCCGGCAGGGTCAGGTTCTTCTCACCCGCCACCGTCAGGGCGGTCACCGGCGAGTTCGGCTGGTGCCGCAGCCGGTCGACCACGGCCGACTGCTCGGTACGCCGGGCGAGCGCCGCCGGATCGCCCACCGCCTCGACCACATACGGCGCGAGTACCGCGACGAACCCGACCAGCACCACGTCCCCGGCCGAGCGGATGGCGCTGAGCGCGGTGAGCCGCACGCCGTTGACGGCGATCGCCTCCGCGCCGGCGATCCACAGCACGTTCACCAGGTCCGCCAGGTCGTGATCCTGGATCCGGCCGCTTCCCGGTGCGGACCCGGCCGATCCAGCGGAGACCGGAGCGGCCGAGGCCGGAGCGGCGGAGGCCGGAGCGGCCGAGGCCGGAGCGGCCGAGGCCGAGCCAGCAGCGTCCGAGCCAGCAGCGTCCGAGCCAGCAGCGTCCGAGCCAGCAGCGTCCGAGCCAGCAGCGTCCGAGCCAGCAGCGGTGGTGGCGCTCGGGCCGGTCCGCGCCGCGTGGGGGTCGGCGCCGGGAACACGTGGGTCGGCCGCCCCGGAGCCGCCGCCGAGGCGGTTGGCGATCGTGATCCGCACGCCGGCGCCGGTCACCGC
>NZ_JALKFU020000800.1 GCF_023242965.2 Frankia sp. AgKG'84/4 | reverse complement strand
GGCCCGGCCCGTGCGCGCGCACCGCGTCCGCCAGCACCGCCATCGCCTCGGCCGCCGCGGCGGCCGAGGCCTGGCCGGAGCCCGGCGTCGTGGAGACGCCGTCGCACACCACCGCGATGAGCGTGCCGTAGACGACGGCGAGCCCCATGGAGTCCTCGTTGGTGGTGTGCCGCACCCCCCGGTCGCACACGCCGGCCAGCTCGCCGAGATCGACCTCGCTGTGGTCGGCGTCACCGTGGCCCGGGTCCGGGCCCGCCAGGGCATGCCCGCAGACCTCGCAGTAGTGGTCGTCGGCGTACACCGGCGCGGCGCAGACGGGGCAACGGCCGAGGTCGTCCTCGGGCTCGTAGGGCCCGTGGCCGGTCATCTGGTAGGCGACTGTCGGGGCGTCGTCGTGGGAGTTGAGGTCCACGGTCATGCCGCCGGGCGGAAACGCTCGCGGGCGGGCGGTGTGTGCAGAGCCATGTGCTGGGTGCCTCCTGCCCCTGCTGGTCCGGTCGTCGGAGCGTTGGTCATCACGGATTCACGCGGGATGTATTGTCCCAGCTTCGCCCAGTGCGCGTCGACGGCGTAGATCACCACCGGTGGCCCACCGTCCGGCGTGTCCTCCTTTGTCGGCACGCGACCTTAAGAGAGCGTAAAGGTCGAGTGTCGACGATGGCGGCGGCCGTGCCGTCGCCGGGGCGCGGACGCGGCCATCGCGGCGGCCGGGGTCTGTCGCGCACCGGGCCCTCCTGATACGGCCATGAGCGGGCCGGGACCATCCGGGCCACCGGCGAGGGACCGCCGCATCAGGATAGGGCGCCGAACTGCTCTACGGACCGTGTCGGGGCAGGTGGTCAGCGGTCTGTCCCAGCCTGGTCCCCCGGCCGGGGGCCCCTGCCCGGCCCGCGTCCGCGTCCGCGTCCGTGGCGGTGGCGGTGGCGGTGGCCGTGATCGGGCCGCGCCCTCGAAGGGTCCGCGGCGGCGGCCGTATACCGTAGTCGAATGGTCGTTTCAAGCTCGTCCGCCGGTCGGTGGCACTGATGGCCGGCGCCGGGCGCCGGGGCGGCGGCAGCATCGGCCGCGGGGGTCAGGGC
>NZ_JALKFU020000799.1 GCF_023242965.2 Frankia sp. AgKG'84/4 | reverse complement strand
CTTGGAACAGCTTTCCGAGAGCGCGGACAACGAGAAGTAGCAGACCGGATTCTGGGCGAGGCGTTCGACGGGCTTCGGGCCACGGGGGTCTCGGTGAAACGGGCATGCGCGTTGAGCGGCCGGTCCCGGGCGACCCATTATCGACATGCCGCCCCGGGCGGAGCGCGGCACGGTCCATGGCTCGCGCGCAGCATGCCGCCGGCGGCCCTGGCCGACACTGAACGGGCGCAGGTGCTGGCGGTGTTGAACAGCCCCGAGTATGCGGATCTTGCGATCCCGCAGGTGTGGGCCCGGGAGCTGGATGCCGGCCGGTACTGGTGTTCGCGCTCGACGATGTACCGGATCGCCCGCGCCGCCGGGCAGACCCGGGAACGCCGCGCCCTGGCCACCCATCCGCCCCGGGTCCGCCCTGAACTGGCCGCGACCGGACCGTCGCAGGTGTGGACCTGGGACATCACCGCGCTGAAAGGACCTACGAAGGGAGTCTGGTACAAGCTTTACGTCATTCTCGATATCTACTCCCGGTATGTGACCGGCTGGCTCGTCGCCGCGGCCGAGGATGCGGTCGTCGCGAAGGACTTCCTCGCCGACGCGATCGGGCGTAACGGCACCCCGCCCGCCGCGATCCACGCCGACCGCGGCGGCGCGATGGTCTCGAAACTCGTCTCCGAACTCCTCGTCGACCTCGGCGTCATCCGGTCGCATTCCCGGCCGCGAACCTCGAACGACAACCCCTATTCCGAAGCGCAGTTCAAGACTCTCAAATACAGCTACGACTTTCCCGACCGGTTCGGCTCACTGGCCGACGCCCGGACCTTCTGCGAGGGATTCTTCACCGCTTACAACCACGACCACCGCCATTCCGGGATCGGGTTCCACACCCCGGCATCGGTCCACTTCGGGACCGCCGACCAGGTCCAGACCCACCGCCAGGCCACCCTCGACGCCGCCCACGCAGCACACCCCGAGCGGTTCGCCCGCCGACCCCGGCCACCCCAGCTACCCGACACCGTGTGGATCAACCAGCCAGTACCAAGCCAACCAACCGAAGATCCACTGTCTCATTTGACTTGACACCT
>NZ_JALKFU020000798.1 GCF_023242965.2 Frankia sp. AgKG'84/4 | reverse complement strand
CGGCGATGGCCGCCGCCCGGTCCGGTTCCACCAGCACCCGGTCGCTCCCGCGCAGCGCCGCCGGCACGCCAGCGAGCATCGCCGCGAGGATGTCCGCGGGATCCTCGGAGCGCGGATTGTCATTCGTGAGGATGGCGAGGTCGGCGAGCGTGGCCGCGGCGGCACCCATCAGCGGGCGCTTGGCGCGGTCGCGGTCGCCGCCGCAGCCGAGAACGATGATCAGCTTGCCCTTCACCAGGGGACGGACGGTGCTCAGCAACGTCGTGACCGCGTCCGGGGTGTGCGCGAAGTCGACGAGCGCCAGGAACGGCTGGCCGGCGTCGACCCGCTCCATCCGGCCGGGCACGCCCGCGAGCGACCCGATCCCGGCGGCCGCGGCGGCCGGCTGGACCCCGACCGCGACGAGCAGCGCCAAGGCGCCCAGCGCGTTGGCGATGTTGAACAGGCCGGGCAGCGCGACGCTGAGCTCGACCCGTTCGCCGCCCGGTCCGTGGGCGACGAGTTCGCTGCCCGTGGGCCCCGCGGCGAGGTCATGCGCCGTCCAGTCCGCCGGACCGTCGAGCGCGAACGTCACCGCGTCCGGGCGCCGCGACGCCAGCCGCCGGCCCCACTCGTCGGCCACGCCGATCACCGCGGCCCGCGCCCGGCCGGGAACGAACAGGCTCGCCTTCGCCTCGAAGTACTCCTCCATCGTGGGATGGAAATCGAGGTGGTCCTGGCTGAGGTTGGTGAACAGCGCCCCCGCGAAGTGCAGGGCATCCGCCCGGTGCTGGGCCAGCGCGTGGCTGGAGACCTCCATGGCCGCCGCGTCGACGCCGTGTTCGACCATGGTGGCGAGCAGCGCCTGCAGGTCGCCGGCTTCCGGGGTGGTATGGGCGCTGGGCAGGCGCCGCTCGCCGACGCGGGTCTCGACGGTGCCGATCAGGCCGGTGGTGTGGCCCGCGGCCCGCAGGCCGGCGTCGAGCAGGAACGCGGTGGTCGTCTTGCCGTTGGTGCCGGTCACCCCGAGCAGCGCGAGGCGGGCCGACGGATCGCCGTAGATCCGGGCCGCCACCGGCGCGAGGTCGCGGCGCGGGTCCGCGC
>NZ_JALKFU020000104.1 GCF_023242965.2 Frankia sp. AgKG'84/4 | reverse complement strand
GGCTGGTGGTGGCCGTCGGATCGACGTCGCCGCGGCGGCCGGGACAGGCGGTGGACGCGGGCTCGGTGGCGGCCGCGGGGGGATCGGCGGTGGGGCGCGGGCGTTCGGCGGTCCCGGCGGACGGGCGATCGGCGGTGGTGGGGCGTTCGGGGACGTCCCGGCGACGCCGGAACTGCTTGCCAAGGTCGACGGGCTGCCGCCGGCCGAGGACGACCCGACCGTCAACCAGGCGGCCGCCGCGGCGCCCGATCCGGACTTCACCCTCGGGCGGCTGCTCGCGTGGGTGCGCGTTCCGCTCGTAGTGGGCCTACTGCTCGTCGCGCTCGACGCCGTCGCGGGCCTCGCCCTGCCCGCCCTGGTACGCCACGCCGTCGACGCGGGCGTGACCAACCAGTCCCGCGCGGTGCTGTTCGGCACCGCGGGGATCGCCCTCGCGATCACGCTGGCCGACTGGGTGACCCAGGTCTACCAGACGCGGGTCACCGGCCGGATGGGCGAGCGGCTGCTCTACGTGCTGCGGGTGAAGACGTTCGCGCACCTGCAGCGCCTCGGCCTCGACTACTACGAACGCGAGCTCGCCGGGCGGATCATGACCCGGATGACGACCGACGTCGACGCCCTGTCGACGTTCCTGCAGACCGGCCTGACCACCGCGATCGTCAGCCTGCTGTCGTTCTTCGGCGTCCTGATCGCGCTGCTGATCCTCGACGCCGAGCTCGCATTGGTCGTCGTCGCCGTTCTGCCGGCACTGATCGTCGCGACGGTGATCTTCCGGCGGCGGTCGTCAGCGGCCTACACCGAGGCCCGGGAGCGAGTCAGCGCCGTCAACGCGTCCCTGCAGGAAAACCTCACCGGGCTGCGGGTCGCGCAGGCGTTCGGCCGCGAGGACGTCAACCAGGAACGTTTCCGCGCGCTCGCCGACTCCTACCGGCGGTCGCGGATGCGGGCGCAGCAGATGATCGCGATCTACTTCCCGGGGGTGGAGTTCCTCTCCCGGATCGCCGGCGCGCTCGTCCTCGGCATCGGCGCCCACCTCGCGGTGCACGGCCACCTCTCCGCTGGCGCGCTGCTCGCGTTCCTGCTGTACGTGAACCTGTTCTTCTCACCCGTCCAGCAGCTTTCCCAGGTGTTCGACGGCTACCAGCAGGCCATGGTGGGCCTGCGGCGGCTGTCCGACCTGCTGCGCACCCCGACGTCGACCCCGGCGGCCGAGCATCCCCGGGCCGTCGACCGGCTCACCGGCGAGGTCGTGCTCGACGACGTGACCTTCGCCTACACGGTCGCCGCCCGCCCCGGCACCCCCGGCCCGGCGACGACGAGCACCCGTACGGCCGGGAACGCCGTGGACGGCATCAGCCTGCGGATCGCGCCCGGCGAGACGGTGGCATTCGTCGGCGAGACCGGCGCGGGCAAGTCGACGGTGCTCAAGCTCATCGCCCGCTACTACGACGTCACCGGCGGCGCGGTCCGCATCGACGGCGTCGACGTGCGGGAGTTCGACCTGTCCGCCTTCCGGCGCCGACTCGGGGTCGTCCCGCAGGAGCCGTTCGTGTTCTCCGGCTCTATCCGCGACGCCATCGCCTACGCCCGGCCCGACGCCTCGGACGAGCAGGTCCGCGCCGCCGCCCGGGCGGTCGGCGCCGAGGCGTTCATCGAAGCCCTCCCCGACGGGTACGACCAGGCGGTGGGGGAGCGCGGCCGCGGGCTGTCCGCCGGCCAGCGCCAACTGCTCGCGCTCGCCCGCGCGGAGCTCGCCGACCCGGACATCCTGCTGTTCGACGAGGCGACGGCCGCCCTCGACCTCGCCACCGAGGCCGCCGTGACGGCCGCCGCCCAGGCCGTCACCACCCGGCGGACCACGATCGTGATCGCCCACCGACTCACCACGGCCGCCCGCGCCGACCGGGTCGTGGTCATGGCCGGCGGCCGGATCGCCGAGCAGGGCACCCACGCCGAGCTCGTCCGCGCCGGTGGCGCCTACGCCCGCCTGTGGGCGGCCTTCACGGCCACCGCCGACCCGACCACCGCCGACTGACGCGGAGCATTCCGCGGTGTCATGATTCGGCGCTCGGCGCCCGGGGGAGGCCGACGATGCGCGGTCGCCACCGCCGTCCCGGTGGTGGCGGTCATCCCGCGGTATCGAGGAGGCCATCATGTCGGCGGACACGCTCCTGGTTGACGTCGCCTGGCCCGAACTGCCCCGTCAGCTCACCGGGCCGGAGGAACTCGCCGACCAGCTGGGAGCGGGCCTCAGGGACCGCGCCGGGATCGCCACCGTCGACGAGAACGGCCTGGCCGTGCTCGTCCGCCGGCCCGCGGACGTGGAGGCATTCGCCGCCGACCTCGCCGACCAGCTCTCGATGATCGGCATGCCGGACCGGACCTACCTCTCCTGGCGCGACGAACTCGGCGTCCACCGCCGGTCCGTCACCGGCCGGCGCATCGCCAACGCCCACCGGCCCGTCGCCTGACCGCCCCGTCGCCTGACCGCCCCGTCGCCTGACCGCCCCGTCGCCTGACCGGTCCGTCGCCTGACCGGCCCACCGCCTAACCGGCTGGCAGCGCCGCACCCGCATCCGCGTTGGCGATGCGGCGCCCGTCGCCGTCGCCGGGGATCGTGTCCGCGGCGGCACCGTCCGCCGCGGCCAGCGCTTCGCGGGCGATCGCCGCGCCGTACCGGGCGGCCCCAGGGGACACCACCGGGCACGGCGTCATCGGCGGCTCGACCGACGGGCAGAAATGCGTCCCGTCGGGGCTGCGGACCGTGACCATCCCGCCGGGGCCGCAGGTCTCGCCGCGGTCGCAGGGCAACGTCGGCGCGAACCGGCCGTCGTCGGCGCTGACCGCCCGGCCGGCGGGCGCGACCTGGGTGCGCGGGTGGCTCGCCGCGATCTCCCGCCACAACCGGTCCAGCGGCGTCAGCCCCGCGGCGTCGACCGGTTGGTCGCGCCGCGGCGGGGCCTCGACGAGCAGCACCGTCGTGCCGGCGGCGGTGAGCTGCTCGACCGCGGCGGTCACGTCCTGCCGGTAGGCGCTGAGCAGGTCCCGTCCGCGCATGCAGTCGCTGCCCTGGTTGCCGGAGAACGCCAGCGCCGCCACGGTGGGATGCCAGCGCCGTGACTGGTCGCGGATGTCGGTGAGCCAGTCGCAGGGCGCCGTGCCGCCCCAGGTCCGCATAAGCACCCTGGCCGGCGCGGAGTCGCGGTGCTCGGCCGTCACCGTCTGGGCGAACGACCCCTGCGACTCCCACGCCAGCGAGTCACCCCACAACGCGATCCGCGCCCGCGGGCCGGTCCTGGCATGATCGATCACGAGGGCGCCCAGCACCAGCGCGACAGCAGCCACGAACATCCAGGCGATCGGCCCTAGTCGTCCGATCCGCACGTTTTTCCCTTTCTCGCCAGCGAACTGTCACCACTGGCCGGCGGAACGCATTCGGCGTGGCCGTCCATCCGGATCGTAGATCGCGTGGTAAAGAGGTGCGGCCCAGGCGCGGCGCAGACGGCCGAGTCGGTCCGGCTCGTGTGGCACTATCCGGCCGGGCGGGCGGTCGCCGACCCGGCCGTCGGCGTGCCAGGCGGCCAGGTCCTCGGCCCGCCGGCGGAACGCGGCGAAGCCAGCCTCCGGATCGAGCAGGTCGTCGTCCGGGCCGTCCCAGTCCAGGTGCTCGCGCCACAGCCGCAGCCGCAGGTCCCGGGCGAACACCCGGGCGCCGTCGCCGAGACCACCAGGGTCGCGCGGCTCCCGCGGGTCCAGTTCGTCGTCGATCGTGGCGACGGCCAGCTCGCTGTCATGCGTCCACGACCGGCGGTTGAGGTTGTCCGACCCGACCGACGCCCACACGTCGTCCACCGTCACCGCCTTCGCGTGCACGTAGACGGGGGTGCCCGCGTGGTTCTCCACGTCGTAGACGGCGACCCGGTGGCCGCCGGCGGCCCGGCAGACCTCCAGCGCCCGCTCCCGGCCCACCAGGTTCGGCGGCAGCGACAGCGGGCCGCCCTGGGTCGGATACCGCGGCACCACGATGATCAGATGCAGATCCGGGGCGCGACGCAGGGCGTCCGCGAACAGCAAGGCGACCTCGGTGGACCACATGTACTGGTCTTCCAGGTAGATCAGCCGACGCGCACGGCGCAGCACCTTCTGATACGCCCGGGCGATCGAACGCTCCCCGACCTGGGCGAACGGATACGGCGGCCGCAGCCGGCGCGGATAGGTCCGCAGGATCTGCACGTTGTGCGAGCCGACCGGCGGCGGATCGACCTGCGGGTCGGGCAACGGGTCCGTCCGCGTTGCCACCGGCCGGATCCGGTAGTACAGCCGGCGCAGCGGGTTCGGGGTGTCGAGGCTTGACGGGTCGTCCCATCGCTCGCGGAAGGTGTGCTCCAGGTCGCCGACGGCCGGGCCCCGCACCTCGACCTGGATGTCATGCCAGGGCGGGGCGTCGCCGTACTCGGCGGCGATCGGCTGGCCCTGCGGGTCGCCCGCGTGCGCGGCGTCGTCGCGCCGGTTGTAGCAGAGATCGATGCCGCCGGCGAAGGCCACGCCCGCCGCCGGGTCCTCGGCCGGGCGCGCCACCACCAGCTTCTGGTGATGGCTGCCGCCGCGGCGGACCCGGTGGTCGAGGACCACCTGCGCGCCCGAGCGGGTCAGCCGCTCCGCGAGCAGCCGGTTGGGCTTCGAGCTGAACGACAGCAGTTCCAGATGCGAGCGCCACACCAGCCCGCGCACCACCACCCCGCGCTGCGCCGCGCGGCCCAGCACCTCGCCGACCTCCGAACCGGCACCGTCGAGGCGCTGGTCGAGGTCCCCGCGCCAGTCGGTGAACAGCAGCAGATCGCCCTCGTCGAGCTTCTCGACCGTCGCCAGCAGCCGGGTGAAGTACTCCCGGCCGTGGATGAGCGGGACGACGAGGTTGCCGGTCGTCCACGGCTGACCGGCACCGTGGCGGCGGTCCAGGTCGGTGTCCGGGTTGCCGCGCTCCTCGGCGGTGAGAAACCAGGCACCCAGCAGCCCGTCATCGCCTGGCGGCGTCGCGCCCGGCGCCTCGTCCGGCGCCTCTCCCGACGGTGCGTCCGGCGCCTCGTCGACCGTCCCTGTCATCGACCCGATCCCCGCTTTCCGCTCCGGCGCCTGCGGCGCCTTGTTCCCGGACGGTCGTCCGCTGTTCCGTGCGTCCGGTCGAGCACCGGGCGGTTCGACGTCAGATCCGCGCGCCCTTCGCGCGGTTGCACCCTCGGCACAGCAACTGCAGGTTGTTCACGCTGGACGCCCCGCCCCGGCTGAACGGGATCACGTGGTCGAACTCGAGGTGCTCGCCGCCGCCGCACTCGACGCACACGCCGCGGTCGCGCCGCCACACCTGCGCCTTCACCGCCTGCGGGATCGCCCGGCTCGCCCGGCTGCCCGGCGCGATCACCTGCCGCCGCGCCACCCGCAGGACGCCGACCAGCACCGCGGCGACGTACTCCGGGTCATCGACGAGGTAGTCGCCGGAGCCCCGGGCCGTCGTCGCGGCGATCTCGACGGCGCCGCCCCGGACCGCCACCTCGACGATCTTGGGTAGGCCGAGTTCGGCGCCGCGCCCGGTCTCGCCGAGGAAGCGCAGCTTGCGGTTGGTGCCGAGCAGGCGCCCCGCGGTCTGGCGCGGTCCACCGGCCGCCGGGCGGACCAGCGTCGCCGGGACATCCAGGTGCAGAATCTCGTCGAGTTCGAGGTGCAGGCCGGCGTCCGGCAGCCGGGGCAGCTCACCGGCCCCGATCCGGCTGAGCTCCAGGCCGCGGGCGAGCCGGCCGCGCAGTGCGTCCACCTCGGGTCCGGCGAGGCCCAGCCGCTCGGCGACGGCCTCGATCCGCGCGACCTCACCGGCCTCGACCACCCCGTCGAGGAAGGCGAACGCCGTGAGCCGCTCCAGGTACACCAACCCGTCCGAGCGGACGATCTCCCAGCCGGCCGACGCCGGGATCCGCTGGTGACGCAGCTCCGCCCAGAGCGGCTCAAGGTCGAGGCCATCAGGGCCGGCGACACCAGGGCCGGCCACACCAGGGCCGGCCACACCAGAGCCGGCCTCGTTTGGATCGGCCGCGTACGGGTCGCCGTCGTCCGCCGCCAGCACCGAGGCGAGCCGCTCCCGCCAGGCGCGCAGGAACGCGCGGACCTCCTCCGTGCAGACTTCACAGACCGGCGGCCCGCCGAACAACCGCCACCGCTTCTGCGCGCCGCAACGCCCGCAGGTCGTGTCCGACTCGACGTGGATCGGCACCGGGCCGCCCTGCCAGCCCTGGCCATCCCACCAGCGCATCTGGCCCGGCTGCACCGGGTCGCCGTACCAGTCCGCCCGGATCGCCGGTCGCGCGGCGGCGGCCTCGTCGAGGGTGCGTTCGTCGTCCGCGTCCAGTGCGACGCGGTCGCCTCGGCTTGCCCGAGCGGCCGGGCGGCCTTCGTCCGGCTCGATCTCGGGCAGCACCCGCGTGTCAGGGGTGTCCCCGCCGGCCCCGGCCCCGCCGGACCCGGCCGCGCCGGACCCGGTGCTCCCGTGTCGCTCGGCCTCCCCACGTCGCTCGGGGTCGTTACGTCGGTCGGTAGCGCCACGTCGGTCGGCGTCGTCGCGGCGCGCGGGGTCGTCGGGGTCGTCAGGGTCGCCAGGGTCGTCGGGGTCGTCGGGGTCGTCGGGGTCGCCAGGGTCGTCGGGGTCGTGGAGGTGGATGCCGAAGCCGCGGGCGAGGCCGGCGAGGCCGCTGTCCCAGCCCTGGCCGACGGCGCGGAAGCGCCAGCCGGCGCCGCGGCGGTAGACCTCGCCGAACACCAGCGCCGTGACCGGCTCGTCGGGTTCCGGGGTGAATCGGGTGACCGCCTGGCCGGCACCGTCGGTCACGGTGACGGTCAGGTCCTCCAGCTGCGGGAAGGTCCCGTCGTCCAGCGAGCCGGCGACGATGATGCGGGCGACCTCCGGCGCCACCCTGGGCAGCGTCGCGACCAGACCTGCCGAGCCGGGGGCGGCGGTGGTGAGGGACACGGCGCCCGAGGGGTGCGTCGGCGCGTTGTAGAAAACGAAGTCGTCGTCCGAGCGGACCCGGTCCAGCTCGGTGACGAGCACGGCGCAGACGTCCATTGTCCGCCCCGGGGCCCAGCCGACCACGACCCGCAGCACGCCGGTGGGAACAGGCGTGTTGGCGCCCTTCCGCAGGGCTGGTGCCAGGGTCATGGGGCCTTTCCGTCGGTGCGCCAGGGCCGGGGCGGATGCGGCCGTTCGCAGGAGAATGTATGTCGATCCGGCCCGAAGTGACGGGTCGTCAGACAAGATCCACCCTGGTCGGCGGCCCCGTGGGGGCTGCGACGCACGACGGGGCGTGGGTGGGGTGCGCTGGATGGTGTGAAAGAGTCTTCTCATGGCGCGGTCTGTCGAGACACGCGGGTTCGTCGCGGGCCGTCGCGGCGTGGGCGCGGTGGTGACGCTGGGAGCGACGGCCGGTCTCGTCCATGGCCTGCCGTCCCTGGCCGTGCTGCGCCGGCTCCGGCTGCGGGCGGCGCCCGGCCTGTCCGGCATCGGTACCGCCGACCATGTTGCGCTGACCTTCGACGACGGGCCTGATCCCGGCTCGACGCCGCTGTTCCTCGACGTCCTGGCCGAGCTTGAGGTGCAGGCCACGTTCTTCGTGCTCGGCAACCTGCTGGAGCGCTCGCCGGAGCTGGCCCGCGAGATGGTCGCCGCCGGCCACGAGCTCGCCGTGCACGGCTGGGACCATCGGCCGATGCTGCTGCGTGGCCCCCGGTCGACCTACGACCAGCTGGCCCGTACCCGCGACCTGATCGCGGAGATCACCGGTCAGGCGCCGCGTTTCCTGCGGCCGCCGCACGGCGTGCTGTCCGCCGGTGTGCTGGTGGCGGCCCGCGGGCTGAAGCTGACTCCGGTGCTGTGGTCGGCGTGGGGCCGCGACTGGACGGCGCAGGCGACGCCGCGCAGCGTGCTGGCGACCCTGGCCCCCGATCTGCGGGGCGGGGCGACGGTGCTGCTGCACGACTGCGACTGCACCTCCGCGCCCGGCGCGTGGCGCAGCGCGCTCGGCGCGCTCCCCGAGATCGCGGCCCGCTGCGACGACGCCGGCCTGCGGCTGGGCCCACTCGCCGACCACGGCCTGGCCCGCGGTCAGGCACCCTCGCCCCGTCGTTCCCCGGCGTCAGCCTGAGCCTGCCGGCACCTACTCGGGCGCGCTGCCGGCTGGTCGAACTGGGGCCGGTGTCCGGGTTGACCCGCCATGAGCGCCCGGACCTGGGCCGGCCCCCTGATGATGCCTCCTCAGATCTCCGGGTACAGCGAGTAGTTAGGGAAGTTGCCGACCAGGCGCTCGTTCGGGTCGGGGCCGACGGTGACCGCGCGGGCCAGGTGGGCGCCGCCGACGAAGGCGCCCTTCCAGGACGCGCCGCGGCCGCCGAACGGTTCGTCGCGGTCGCCACGGGAGCGGGGCGCGTTGATCCCGACCTTGAACGCCTGCAGCTCCCCGGCGAGTCGTCCGGCGAGTGACTCGTCGTCGCTGGCCACCGACGCGACGAGGGCCCCGTTGGAGGCGTTCATCGCGGCCAGCAGCTCGGCCTCGGAATCGACGACGATGATCGTGTCGACCGGGCCGAACGGCTCGGCGTGGTGCAGGCCGCATGACGCCGGCGGGCTCAGAATCGCCACCGGCGGCACGTACGCGCCGGTGTCCTGGCCGGCGATGAAACGGCCGTCGGCGAGGTCGCCGCGGTAGAGCGGTACCCCGCCCTTCGCGATCGCCTCGTCGATCTTCGCGGCCAGCTCGGTGGCCTTGTCGTAGTTGATGACCGGCCCGTAGTCCAGTTCGGGCAGCGGGTCGGCGTCGTCGGCCACGGCGAGCGGGTGGCCGAACCGGACCCCTCGCACCACCGGCAGGTACATCTCGAGGAAGCGGTCGAACAGCTGGCGCTGGACGACGAACCGCGGGTAGGCGGTGCAGCGCTGCTTGGCGTACTCGAAGCCCTTGCGCAGGTGGGTGGCCAGCAGGTCCCATTGGGAGAACTCCCAGATGCCCCAGGCGTTGAGGCCCTCCTGTTCCAGGAAGTGCCGCTTGCCGGTGTCGACGAGGGCGGCCGCGACCTGGCCACCCGCGGATCGGCCGCCGACGAAGGCCAGGCAGCCGATCTCCGGGGCGCGGACCAGCGCGCCGGACAGGCGGGAGCCGGAACCGGAGACCAGCGAGACGGGCAGGCCCTCGCGGCGCGCCAGCGCGCAGGCCAGCGTCAGGCAGGCGGCCCCGCCGTCGGTCGGGGTCTTGGCGATCGCCGCGTTGCCGGCGAGCATCTGGACGAGCATCGCGTGCATCAGCACACTCATCGGGTAGTTCCAGCTCGCGATGTTGCTCACCGGGCCGGGCAGCGGCACCCGGCCGTCGACCATCGCCTCGATCTCCTCGGCGTACCAGCGGGCGCCGTCGAGGGCGCGGTCGACGTCGGTGAGGGCTAGGCGCCAGGGCTTGCCGATCTCCCAGACGAGCAGCAGTGCGAGCAGCTCACGGTGTTGCGCCATGGCGTCGACGGCGGCCCGGACTCGAGCCCGGCGCTCGGGCAGCGCGACGTCGCGCCACTTCTTGTGATCGTCGAGGGCGGCCCGGATGGCCTCCCGGGCCTCCGCCTGGTCGATCATCGGTGGCCCGGAGATGGGCGTGCCGTCGAGGGCGGAGAGGCTGTGCAGGGGGGTACCACTGCGGCGCCATTCGCCGCCCCAGAGGTTGCGCAGGCGGTCGTCGTCGAATGCCTCAGGGGCGGTCTCGCGGCATCGGGCGAACGCGTCGGACCACGACAGGCCCGTCTTGAGGTGGAGTCGCGGCTGGGGACTGCTCGTCAGCGCGGTCATAGAGATGAGATTGACGGCCGCCGGTCGAACACGCCACCAGCCGATTGGTGCAAACGGTACATCCAGTATTTCGATGACCATTGGATTACCGGGTCGCCCCAATGACTACCAGTCATTGGCGGAACCGCCGTTCATTGCGGATCTGGGCGCCATGCAGCCGATTTTCGGTGATCCTTGACGGGCGAGGGGGGTGGACGCTCCGGATTGGCCGTGGCCCTGCTCACCGGCCGAAACGGCTGCCCTGTCGGCGTCGAAGGCAGTGATACGTGGGTTACGGGGCCCCGTCGGCGCGTATTATTTCCGGCATGTCGGATGCGTTAACGGAGGGAGGCGCCGCCGTCTCTCGGTCCCAGCCACGACCTCTGGTATGTACTTCATCACGTAGAGTGGAAGAGTGTCCGAACCATCTTTCGTTCGTGTCCGCGTCGTCCCCCGGACGATTCGCTCCTGATTCCCGGGTGAGTGATGACGGCCAGTGTCGTGCCGCCGTCGGCCGCTGAAGCCGACACCATCGAGGGCTCCGTGCCGATCCGAGTCCTCGTGGTAGATGATCATGAGTTGTTTCTTCAGGGTCTGCAGACCGTGCTGGAGATCGAGGAGGACATCAGTGTCGTCGGTCGTGCGGGGGATGGCCAGGAGGCCCTGACCCTCGCGTCCGGCACGCTGCCGGACATCGTCCTCATGGACGTGCGCATGCCCGGCCGGGACGGCATCGCCGCCGCCGGGGCGATTCGGCGTGCGCTGCCGCGCACGCGGATCGTCATGCTCACGGTGTCCGATGAGGAGTCCGACCTGTTCGAGGCGATCAAGGCCGGCGCGGTCGGGTACCTGTTGAAGACCATCCCGCCGCACGAGGTCGCTGGCGCGGTCCGCGCGGTGCACAACGGGCAGAGTCTGATCAGCCCGTCGATGGCCTCCAAGCTGATGGTGGAGTTCGCCACGATGGCGCGCGGCACCGAGGATCGCCCGCGCGCGCCCGCGCCGCACCTGACCGCCCGCGAGCTGGAGGTGCTCAAGCTCGTCGCCGAGGGTCGGGCCAACCGGGAGATCGCCCGCAAGCTGTTCATCAGCGAGAACACCGTCAAGAACCACGTCCGCAACATCCTGGACAAGCTCCAGCTGCACTCGCGGATGGAGGCCGTGATGTACGCCGTTCGGCAGGGCCTGTTCGACATCGAGTGACGGGCCTGCGGCCGGCGGGCATCAAGTCGAGATCAGTGCCTAGGTTAAGTATATCGTTTTTTGTCCAAATTGACCGTATTTGAGGTCGGGTGGCGTGGTCGGCCGATGGGACTGCTGCGTTCCGTGGCCTGGTCGGTACGGTTGGGCCAAGGCTGTGTCGGTGCCGTTCGGCGCGTCGTCGGAAATGGAGTCCAGTGGCGGAGAAGAGCGACACAGGCTGGACGCGCCGGGCGAAGGACCTCGATCCGGCGGACCTGCGGGCCGATCAGCCCCACTCGGCCCGCATGTACGACTACTTCCTCGGCGGCGAGGACAACTTCCCGGCCGATCGGGAGGCCGCCGAGAAGGTGATCGCGGCATTCCCGAACGTCCGGATCACCGCCCGGGAGAACCGCGCCTTCATGGCCCGGGCGGTGCGCTACCTGGCCGCCGAGGCGGGGATCCATCAGTTCATCGACCTCGGCACCGGCATCCCGACCAGCCCGAACCTGCACGAGGTCGCGCAGCGCGCCGCCCCCGATGCCCGGGTGGTGTACGCCGACAACGACCCGATCGTGCTGGCCCACGCCCGTGCCCTGCTGGCCAGCGGTGCCGCGGGCCGCACTGCCTACCTCAACGCCGACGTGCGTGAGCTCGACACGATCCTCACCGCCGCGGAACTGCACGACACGCTCAACCTGTCGCGGCCCGTCGCGGTGTCCCTCCTCGCGGTCATGCACGTCATCCCGGACGACCAGGACGCCTACGGTCTGGTCCGGCGCATCGTCGACGCCCTGCCCGCCGGCAGCTACCTCACCCTCACCCACGAGACAGCCGACTTCGACCCGGTCGGCAGCCGGGGGGTGCGGTCGGCCAACGTCGGCGGCGATATCCCCGCCCAGGCCCGCTGCCGGGCCGAGGTGGAGCGGTTCTTCGCCGGCCTCGAACTCGTCGAGCCGGGGGTCCAGGTCGTGCACCGGTGGCGGCCCGACAGCGAGGTCGAGGACGGCCTGACCGATGCCGACGTCGCGCTCTATGGCGCGGTCGGCCGCAAGGACTAGGTCGTAGCCGGCGGTCGGAACCGGGTACGCGGCCGCTGGTCGTTCTGAGGGCCCGGTGCCTGTTCGCCGAGGGCGACAAGTCTCGGGAACAAGGTTGGGCTGACATGACTTAAGTGTGGTTGACTCAACTTCCCGATGTGAGGGTGGACCACATGGCTCAGACCCGGGTGTTGCCCGTTCTGCCGCTCGACGACGCGGTCGTCCTCCCCGGCATGGTCGTCTCCGTGGACCTGTCGGACGAGGCGACCCGAGCGAGCATCGACGCCGCCCGTGCCGGCGGGACCGCCGGTTCCGCCGACGCGCGGGCGCCGGGGATCTCCAGCCGGCCGGCGCCCCGCCCGGCCGAGGTGCTGCTCGTGCCGCGTGTCGACGGCGAGTTCGCGCAGGTCGCCGCGGTCGGGGTGATCGAGCAGGTCGGCCGGCTGCCGCGCGGCGGTGGCTCGGCCGCCGTCGTGCGGGGTACGGCGC
>NZ_JALKFU020000797.1 GCF_023242965.2 Frankia sp. AgKG'84/4 | reverse complement strand
ATATTCAGGCCGCATAATAGCGAAAGACGCAGAGCGGAACGCGAACCGATCTACACCACTCCACGGGGCATTATCCTCGGCGCGGTGGGTGATACGTCGACCCGACGCGTCGTAGGTGATCCGTCCCACATTGATGCCACGTTCCGGTCCTGGGGAGCCACGGTCCAGTCCTCGGTCTGTCGTGCAGAGTCGGCGGCTCGTAGGGCGCCCGCGGACTTTCCACCGCGGCCGGCGCGGCCATCCGGGAGCGAGGCCTCGATCATGACGCGATATCCCGTCCGACGCCGAGCAGGGCGCCCACCAGGGCCAGCGCGGCCCAGCCCACCGCGCTGACCAGGGACGGCACCTCCAGCTCGGAGGTCGGCCAGGCCAGCACCCCGAGCGGGGCGGTGACCGGCCCGCGGAAACGGGTCACGTCCAGCAGTAGTTCCAGCGCGCCGCAGCAGCCGAGCGCGAGCAGCGCCGCCGTCGACCCGCGCAGGATCGTGCCGACCCCGACGCCGAGAACGCCCGCCGCGCACACCGTGACCGCGACGACGGCCCACGCGGCCAGAACCTGGCCAGGCCGATCCAGCCGCATGCCGGTGGCGCCGTGACGCAGCACCCCGACAGCGAGCCACGCGGCGAACAGCAGCGAACTGATCGTGAGGCCGACGGCGGCGACGACGAGGCTCTGCGCCACGGTGACGGGACGGCGGCCCGGCGCGCTCAGAAAGGCCAGCGCGGCCGTGCCGTACCGATACTCCTGGGCGACGATGAGGATTCCGAGCGCCATCACGGCGTAGGCGACGAACAGCCCCGAGCGCGACCGCAGCCCGTCCCAGCTCGCGTCCGCGTCCTGACCGCCCCACAACATCGGCGGCACGTGCAGGACGAGGACCGCCACCAGAGCGACCGCCTGCCGGCGACTGCTCGCGATCTTGAATAGCTCGGTGCGCGCCAGGGTCGCGACCCCGGCCTGCTGCCCGCTCATCGTCGGCGGCGCCCGCCGGCGTGGAGCCCGACCGGCCCCGCGGGCAGCGGCCCGGCCGGATTCGCCGGCTCGTCGACCGTCCGGTTGTCGTCGCGGCCCGCCGCTACGGCC
>NZ_JALKFU020000796.1 GCF_023242965.2 Frankia sp. AgKG'84/4 | reverse complement strand
GCCCCGGGCGGTGGTGTTCTCGTCCGGGACCGCCGCGGACCGGTCTGGTACCCCGGTGCCGCCGTCCGAGGCACGGCCGGCCCGCGCGGTGCGGCGATGGCTGTGGCTGTGGCTGTGGCCGGAAGCGGCCGGCCCGGTCGGAGCCGCGCAGGTCGCCGGGACACGCCTGGCGGAGAAGATGGGGCTGGTCGAGGAAACGAATGTGGTCAAAGGAACCCGGGTTGAGGTGGCGACGGTTGCCGGCCGCCGCGAATTCGTGGAAACAGGGTCCGGGAGGGGGCCTTTGCATGCGGTGCCCAAGGCCCTCTCCCGGTGTGCCTCACCGCCCATGAAGGCCCGCGTGGCGACTCGCCCTCGGCATTGGGTAGTCGGGTGCGGGCGGGGCAGCAACCCTCGGCGGAATCCGCTGTCCCAGGAGGTGGACCCCGTCGCTCTCACCAGGTGTCCTCCTCGCCTACGGATGCTGGGACGCGGGCTGCGCGTCCGCCGGTGGACACATCACACCGTGCTGGGCGCATCAGGAACAGACCGCAACAACTTGGTGCGGCCCCGCACCGTGCCGTTGCACCGTTTTCCGGTGGTCTGCGCGGCCGGAGCCGGCGGCGGGCCGTGATGGCCGGCCTTCACAGCAGCGTGATCCTCTCCGCTCCGGCGTCGAAATGCCCCAGCGGGCGGATGACGGACGGGCTGGCGGCAGGAGATGGGACGTACTGTCCAACTGGGTACTCTTGCGGCCGTGGGGGTGGATCTAGGATCCGAGCGCGGTGGCAGGCGGGTCGATCGCGCGGCGGCGGCGGTTGGTCAGGCCCGGCAGGAGCTCGTCGCCTGGTCGGTCGTCGTGGACGCCGTGCGCGCCGTTGACGATGGCCGGCCGGACCTGGCCGAACAGTGGTCGTCCTGGCACGGAGAACTCTTCGCGGACGCCTTCTCGGCGGTGATGATCGCCGACGCGGCGGTCTGGGCGGTCGACGAGCTGGAGCACGGCGGTCCCGACCGGCTCGAGGCCCCCTCCGCGCCGGGCCAGCCGTACCCACCGCCGCTGGTTCGCCGGGCGCTGCTCCGCGAGCTCGCGCGCCGGGTCCGCGG
>NZ_JALKFU020000795.1 GCF_023242965.2 Frankia sp. AgKG'84/4 | reverse complement strand
GTGAGGAGGGTGCGGAGGTGTCCGTCGCAGCGCAGGCGGCGGATGGTCGCGGGGGGTAGGCCGAGGGTCCAGGGGCCGATGGTCGCGGTGGTGGCGGGTGGCCTGCCGGTCGGGGTGGTGCGCGGGGGACCTGCATGATCGTTGCTGGTGGGTGGGTCGGGTGTGGGGTCGGCGGTGATGTGGATGTTGAGGGTGTGGTGGGGGTTCTGCAGGGTGGGGGCGTTGTGGTGGAGGAAGGTGTCGGCGAGGGCGATGAGGGCGTCGGTGTCGCGGGTTCGGTCGCGGGGGCGTTGTGCTGCTGCCCCGTCGGCGGCGGGGTTCTGGTCTGGGGGTGGGGGCGGGTCGGTGGTGTCGAGGCTGGTGCCGGCGGCGTCGAGGGCGGTGAGGAGTAGGGCGGCGTCGTCGGGTGGGAGGAGCGCGGTGAGGCGGATCATGCCGTTGGGGTCGGTGCGCAGGGTGAGTCGGCGGGCGTTGCGTTGGGTGGTCGGGTCGGTGGTGGTCGCGCGGGTGGCGGCGGCGAGGCGGTCGAGTTGGCTGGCGGTGCAGTGGTGGGCGTGGTGGAGCCAGAACGGTTCGGTGTCGGGGGTGGCGACGCGGGTGATGGCGCGGATTTTGGAGTAGGAGAGTTCACCGGCGGCGAAGGCGGCGCGGATCTGGGGGAGGTTGTCCAGGGCGTGGGCGGTGGCGAGGTGTTCGCGGGCGGCGCGTAGGCCCAGGCCGCAGCGCCAGGACAGCCAGTGGGCGCAGGAGCGGATGCCGATGGCGTTCCAGCCGTCGCGGCGGTCGAAGGCGGCGAGTAGGCCCAGCCAGCCGCAGGTTGCGGCGGCGAAGCGGCCCGCCCATTGGCAGATGGACTCTGCGACCTCTGTCAGCGGCGCGTTCTCCGCATCGACTCCCATCTCGAGGCCGGCCGGTGGCGCGGGTTCGGGGTGGGGTTGGCGGGTATCCGCCGCGGGCTGGTCGGTGGGCCGCGGGGCGCCGCGGGGGATCGGGTCGGCGTCGATCGGGGAGGGGGTGGGCAGCAAGGTTGCGGACATCATCACCGGGCCAGGGGTGAGAAGATCAACGGGACGAGGTGATCCTTTCACTCGCCAC
>NZ_JALKFU020000794.1 GCF_023242965.2 Frankia sp. AgKG'84/4 | reverse complement strand
GCCCGTGCCGCTGCCGACACCTGGCTCCGGCCCGCTGGTGATGCCGGGCTCGGGCCCGCTGCCACTGGGCGGGCTCGGCGTGGAGGGCGACGAGGTGGCCCTTGACGCGATCACCGGCCCGGTCCGCCTGGTCGCGGCGAGCCGCGTCGGCCAGGCGGTCGAGTCCGCGCCGGTCGGCGAGGCCGTGTACACACCGGTGACCGTGCACGGGTCCACGGCCGTCGTCGGCCGGGCCCTGCGGCACGTCGTCATCGAACCGGTGCGCGACCTGCGCGCCGACGACCGCGGCGAGTCGATCATCCTGTCGTTCCAGATGCCGCCCGGGGTGAGCGAGGCCCGGGTGTTCTGGCGCCGCGACCGCCCGCCCACGGGCCCGGACGACCCGCTGGCCGCCAGCGCGCGGGTGACGAACGCCAGCCTGGAGATCAAGGGCGGCTGGCATCTCGCGGCACCCGCCGATGGCTGGGCCTACCACGTCTCGGCCTACCCGGTGTACCGGGTCGGCGAGGTCGCCCGGATCGCGGCGGTCGGCGTCAGCGTGCTGGCCCGCGCCGCCACCCGCGCCGACCCGCCGCCGGTGGGCGTCCCCTCGGCCGTCTCCCCGGGCACCGGCGCCCACGTCATCGGTCGGGCCGCGATGGTTGCCGCCGGAGCCCGCCTCGTGGCCGGGCCGATGGGCGGCCAGGACTCGATCACCGCCCCGCATCCGTTGGGCGGCCCGGCCCATCCACCCAGCGGGTCCTATCCGCTGCCGGTGCCGGTCGGGGCCACCCGGAGCGGCCCGGACGCGACCCTCGCCCGGGCGGGACGCGCCGGGCCCACCCCGGCGACGAATCCGCTGGCTCGCCGCAACTCCGCGCCGACCCCGCTGGTCGCACCGGTGGGTCACCCCGCCGAGGGGCCTGTGGTGCCCGCTGGCCCCCCGGCGGGACCGCCCACAGGGGGACGTCCCTTCGGGGCGGGTCGGGCCCCGGATCGGGGGCCCGGGGATGGGGCGGGGGCCTTTCCCGCGGACGCCGACGCGACGGCGGCTGTCACCGGGCCGCTGGCTGCCGGGGCCGACAGCCGGGGCGCGACCGACGGCGGTGGCCCGGGACG
>NZ_JALKFU020000793.1 GCF_023242965.2 Frankia sp. AgKG'84/4 | reverse complement strand
GCTGCGGCTGCGGCTGCGGCCGGCGGGCTGACCGCGGGCGTGGACGCCGGTGTCGGGCCGGGAGCGCGCCTGGTCCGGTTCGTCGGCGACCAGCAGACCGCGGTCCACCCCGGGTCGACGGCCGGATCCGACAGGTCGTACCAACCCTGTGGCAGGAACGATCCCCATCTCACCGGCGGACCGCCGAACCCGGTGCCACCGGCGGGCCGGGGCACGCCGAAGGTCGCCACGCCGTCCGGGCAGCCCATGTGCTCGACCCGGAAGGACGGCTCCCCCGCCGCCGGCCCGCGCCCGGGCCCCGTGCGACACAGCAGGTCGGTGGACGGCGGCCAGGACTGCGCCACGTGCGCGTAGTAGCCGCCCGGCAGGTAGGTCATGCCCCCGGAGGGCTGACCCGGCTCCGGGGGGACGCTGACATAGCTGATCTGATTGCTCGGGCAGCTCGCCCAGGACGCGCCACCGGCCTGCGCGCTCCCGGCGCCGCCGACGGCGACCAGCCCGCTCACGGCCACCGTGACGCTGACGGCGACGAACGAGGAACGCACCCGGCGGGGCACCACGCCCCGGCCGCCGGCCCGACGGAAAGCGGGAAGGCGACGAGCGGGTACCGGACGGTCGGCGGAGTTCGGCGGATTGGCGGCGGACGGCCCCCTGCCGTCGGGCCGTCCTGGGGATACGGCAAACGACACTGAATGCCTCCTTCTCGAACCCTGCCGCGGCACGACCCTCGGCACAGTGGCCCGCACGGGAGCGGAGCACCCGTTTCCACATTTTGGCGCGGGATTCCCGCAAATAAAACAGTAATCGGCCATCAGGATAGCGGCAGTTGTCGATACGTTGAGGCATCACGGGGCGATCGGGACCATCGTGTCGCGACGACCGGAGAGGGATTCGGCAGCGCCACGGCAGGTTGATGATCCGCGCCAGGCCGGTTCCGGCTACCTTTCGCGTACCCCTGGTGCCCGTAGAAGCGCGGCGACCCGGGTCTGGGCGTGCAGCTCGACCGCGGCCAGGCCGCGCTCGCGTGCGCGTCCCAGCAGCGCCGCGGTGACCAGCTGGCCAAGGCCCCGGCCGGCCGGCTGCGCCTCGTCGACTTCGA
>NZ_JALKFU020000792.1 GCF_023242965.2 Frankia sp. AgKG'84/4 | reverse complement strand
CCCCCAGCCCGGCCGCGACCGGGCCGGCGCGGCGGTGGAGCACCGTCGGCCGGCTGCTGGGTGCCGTGGCCACGGGTCTGGTCACCGCGGTCGTCTGCCTGCTCGTCCTCGGCGTCGCACTCGGGAACGACGCGCCGCCCGCTGCGGCTGCTCTGCTCGCCGCCGTACCAGCGCTGCTCGTCCTCGTCCTGCTACGACGGGGACGCCAGCGGAAACAACCACCGGGGAAGACGTGATGGCACAGCGGATGTTCGGGCCGTACCGCATCGAGGCGGTGCTGGGCCGCGGCGGCATGGGCGAGGTCTACCGGGCGTACGACACGGCGCAGCAGCGGATGGTGGCGCTCAAGGTGCTGCTCCCGAGCCTGGCCGGTGACCCGCAGTACACCGAACGGTTCCGCCGCGAGTCGGAGATCGTGGCGCAGCTGCGCGAACCGCACGTGATCCCGATCCACCGCCACGGCGAGATCGACGGCCAGCTCTACCTCGACATGCGCCTGGTCGAGGGCGACCATCTCGGCCGGGTCCTGCGCAACGGGCCGCTCGACCCGCCGGCCGCCGTCGGCGTCGCCGAGCAGATCGCCGCCGCCCTGGACGCCGCGCACGCCGACGGGTTGATCCACCGCGACGTCAAACCGTCCAACGTGCTGTGCGCCGGTGGCGGGCAGCCGACCGACTTCGTCTACCTCGTCGACTTCGGGATCGCCCGGTCCGTCGACGGCGCCGGACTGACGACCACCGGCGTGATGATCGGCACGCTCGACTACATGGCGCCCGAGCGGTTCGGCCCGGGGCGGGTCGACCACCGCACGGACATCTACTCGCTGGCCTGCCTGTTCTTCGAATGCCTCACCGGACGCCGACCGTTCGAGGCGCCCGAGCAGCACGGGCTGATCCGGGCGCACCTGCAGGACCCGCCGCCGGCACTGGCATCAGTGCGCGCCGGCCTACCCCCGGCCCTGGACGCCGTGATCGCCCGGGGCATGGCGAAAGACCCCGCCGACCGCCATCCCTCCGCGTCCGCCTTCGCCGCCGCGGCCCGCGCCGCCCTCCCCTCCACCGCACCGACGGCACCGGCTCCCCCACCCACGGCCCCGGCC
>NZ_JALKFU020000791.1 GCF_023242965.2 Frankia sp. AgKG'84/4 | reverse complement strand
CCTGCGCGTAGCCGAACCCGGTGGCGACCAGCGCGCCGGCGAGCGTCGTGACCGTCGAGCCGGCCAGCGGGCCGCCGTCCCGCAACGCCCCGCCGCCGCGGGTGGCCGTGTAGGTCGTGCCCATCGCCGGAGCGTGCACGACGCCCGCGACGACCTCGCCGCGGACCTCGGCGGCGATCGACACCGCCCAGTTCGGCAGGTTGTAGAGGAAGTTCACCGTGCCGTCGAGCGGGTCGACGATCCAGCGCACGCCGGTCGAGCCGGCCGAGTCGGAGCCCTCCTCGCCGAGCAGCCCGTCGCCGGGGCGCAGCTCGCCGAGCCGGCGGGCCACCAGCGCCTCGGAGGCGCGGTCCAAGGCGGTGACGACATCGGTGGGGGAGGACTTCGTCGCCTCCGCGGCGACCGTGCCCTCGCGGCCCTTGGCGAGCAGCTCGCCGGCCTCGCGGGCGATCATCAACGCGACGTCGAGCAGGACGTCCGGGTCTGGCAGGTCGCTCATCGGGCGGCACTCCATGGTTCGGTTTCGGATCACCTCGCCGGCCATGGCGACCGGACGTCTCCCCCTGGGCCCCATCCTGCCAACCCGTCGTCCCGCCCGCTGCCAGCCGGCCGCGTGGTATGGCCGGTCACATCACCGTGGTGGCGAGACGGCACCGCGCCAGCGCCGGGATGTCACATCGGCGCGGTCCGCGCCGTCCTGTCGGAGGATGCCGTCCTGTCGGAGGATGTTGTCAGGGCTTGCGGGAGGACACGACGATGATCGTCCCATCAGCGTCCGCGCCGGATGGGCGGGCCAGTGCACTCGCGGCGGCGTTCGAGGGCGAGCGGTCCCATCTGCGGGCGGTGGCCTACCGGCTGCTCGGATCGCTGGCCGACGCCGAGGACGCGGTGCAGGAGGCGTGGCTGCGCCTCGAGCGGGTCGACGCCGACGAGATTGTCGACCTGCGGGCATGGCTGACGGTGGTGGTGTCGCGGCTGTGCCTGGACCAGCTGCGCTCGGCACGGGGGCGCCGGGAGGGCTATGTCGGGCCGTGGCTGCCCGAGCCGCTGGTGGCCGGGCTCGGGGACGGCGGTGCGGCGGGCGGCGCCAGCGTCGACGC
>NZ_JALKFU020000790.1 GCF_023242965.2 Frankia sp. AgKG'84/4 | reverse complement strand
CGCCGACGCCGACGCATGCACCGCGACCGCCGGCGCGCCCGCGACCTGGCGGGCGACGACCGCCGCGGCCTCGAACAGCGCGGTACGGGAGAGCGTGACGTCGCCGACCTGAACAGCGGGCGCGTCGTGATCGACGTCGAGCGACGGAAAAAGAGTCACCGTCCCATCCTCGCGTCCCCACCCCGCCGCGGGAACGCATTCACCGCAGGTCGCGACGGCGCCGCCGGTCACGCCGCCGGCGGCGTGACCGGTCCTTCCGCGTGGGCAGCGCGGTCACCGACCCCGCCGGAGCGGCCACGGGCCCACGGGCGGTTAGGCTGGCCCGTTATGCCAGCACACCTGCCCGAGCCCGCTCGTCCGCCGCAGCCGGCCGCCGGGGCGGTGCTCACCGTCGTCGGCATCGGGGCGGAGGGCTGGGACGGTCTCGCTCCGGCCGCCCGCGAGGTGCTCGCCAGCGCCGGCGTGCTGCTCGGCGCCCGTCGCCAGCTCGACCTGATCCCCGAGCGCGGCGACGGGCGACCGATCGGTGGCCGTCGGGTGAGCTGGCCGTCACCGCTACTGCCGGCCCTGCCCGGCCTGCTCGCCGAGCACGGTATCCACGTCGAACCCCACGCCCAGGCCTGCGCGGCCGGGGCCGCGGGTGGGGTGTGCGTGCTCGCCAGTGGTGATCCGATGTTCTACGGGATCGGGACCACGCTGGTCCGGCTGCTCGGCGCGGACCGGGTGCGGGTGCTGCCGTATCCGTCCTCGACGTCGCTGGCGTGTGCGCGCCTGGGCTGGGCGGTCGAGGACGTCGAGGTCCTCAGCGTGGTCGGGCGGCCGCTGGACCGCGTCCGGCTCGCCCTCGCGCCGCGCCGGCGCCTGCTGGTCCTCAGCGCCGACCGGACCACCCCGGGCGCCCTCGCGGACCTGCTGGTCGCCGCCGGCTACGGGACCAGCCCGGTGACGGTCCTCGACCGGCTCGGCGCCCCGGACGAGTCCCGCCGGGACGCGGTCGCCGCGGACTGGGTGGGCGGCCACGCACCGTCCGATCTCAACATCGTCGCCGTCGAGTGCCGGCCCGCGGCGGCGGCGGCGCGCCGCCCGCGCGGCCCCGGACTG
>NZ_JALKFU020000789.1 GCF_023242965.2 Frankia sp. AgKG'84/4 | reverse complement strand
GTGCTGGCGGAGCCGGTCGTGCTCGCGGCCGTCCCGGTGCGCCCGGAGGTCAGCGTCGGCATCGCGCACGCGCCGGCACACGGGCGCACCTCGGCAGAGCTGCTGCGCCACGCCGAGGAGGCGATGCGCGCCGCCAGGTGGTCCCGCACCGGCCAGGCGGTCTACGCCCCCTCGCCGCCGGTCAACCGGGCGCGCCTGCTGCTGCGCGCCGAGGTGCGCCAGGCCCTCGACCGCGGTCAGATCGAACTGAGCTACCAGCCCAAGGCCGACCTGCGCAGCGGGCGGATCAGCGGCGTCGAGGCGCTCGTCCGCTGGCGGCACCCGGTCGACGGGATGCGCCAGCCCGACGCCTTTCTTCCCGAGATCGCCCGCGCGGGCCTGATGCCGAAACTCACCACGCACGTGCTCGAGCTGGCGCTGGCCGACTGCGCGCGCTGGCGGGCCCGGGGGGCGACGCTCACGGTCTCCGTCAACGTCCCCGCGTCCGTGATCATCGATGGTGGCTTCGTGGGGGTGGTGCGCGCGGCCCTCGCGCGCCATCGCCTGCCGTCCTCGGCGCTGGTCATCGAACTGACCGAGGACACCCTCGTCGAGGCCCGCGAGGCCGCCCGGTGGACCCTCGCCGGACTGCGGCGCTTCGGCGTGCGGGTCAGCCTCGACGATTACGGCACGGGCTTCTGCACGCTGACCTACCTGCGGGAACTGCCCGCGGACGAGGTGAAGCTCGACCGCACCTTCCTGCGCGACCTCGACCGCGACCCGGCGGCCGCCGAGATCGTCCGGTCCACGGTCTCCCTCGCCCACGCGCTGCGGCTGCGCATCGTCGCCGAAGGTGTCGAGACCCAGCGGTCCTGGCAGACGCTCGCCGGTTGGGAATGCGACGAGGTGCAGGGCTTCTTCGTCTCGGGGCCGATGGCCGGCGACCGGGTCGTCGGCTGGCTGCGCGAGTGGGCCGCACCCGCACCCGCGGCCGTGGCGGCACCGACCCGGGCGATCACGGCTCCGGCGGTGCCGGCGACGATGGCCTGGATGCCGGCGGAGTCGGTGCCGGTGGGGATGGCCGCGTCGGGCACCGGCGCGGACGACCCGGACGCCCGGCAGC
>NZ_JALKFU020000788.1 GCF_023242965.2 Frankia sp. AgKG'84/4 | reverse complement strand
GCGCGACGCTGGCCGCCCGCCGCCGCCTTGCCGGCCTCGCCGAGCATCCGGTGATCGCCGCGCACCAGGTCGGCGCGCACCGCGTGCTGCCCGCGACGTTCGGCCTCGGCTGGATGATCAACGTGGCGGAGCGGGCGCATCCGGGCTGGCGGGTCGTCGAGGTCCGGGACTTCGCGGTCCACAAGGGGATCGTCTTCGACGGCTCCGCACCGGAGTCGGCGCAGGTCGTCCTCGTGCCCGCCGACGATGCCCCGGCCGGTCAGCTGCTCCTGCGCGCCTCGGTGCGCGGCGACGGCACGGGCCGGCTGCCCGTCCCGCACTACGCGGCGACGCTCCTGCTGGTCAGGGCCGCGCCGGTGGCGCCCGCCGGCGCGGGACGTGCCAGCTACCGGCTCGGCGAAGGGGCGGAGGACGGACTCGAGATCTACGCCGAGGGAACCCAGTTCCACGCGCCTCGCCTGCAGGGCATGCGCCGGGTGTTGGCCCGCGGCGCCGACCGGCTGGTCCTCGAGTGCCAGCTCGCCGACGACCCGGGCCTGCGCCCCGCGTTCGGCGGGGAACTGCACAGCCCGGTGCTCGCCGACGTGCTGCTGCAGGGCCCGCCCGTGCTCGGCCGGGCGCTGCTCGGCCAGGCCTGCCTGCCCCTGGGCATCGGGCGGGCCGAGTACCTGCGGCCGCTGCCCGACGGGACGCCGTTCGTGCTCGTGCTCGACGGCGCCCGGGTCGATGCCGGTGGCGCCACCGCGACCGTCAACGCCACGGCGACCGCCCCGGACGGCACCGTCCTGGTCCGCTTCACCGACGTCACCGTGGCGGCCACGCCGGACATGGCCGCGAAGTTCGCCGAGGCCGTCCGGGCCTGGCGGCAGACCCCGACCGAGAACGAGGACGTTCCCGCATGACCGTCGTTGACAACGAAAACGTCGCCGGTCGGGGCGCCCCCGGCCGGGAGACCTTCCCGGACGTGGCGGACGAGCTCGACTTCGTCGGTGACGCCTTCGACCCGAGCGCTTTCACGGCGACGACCTGGGCAGCCGCCCCGGCCGAGCCACGCGGCGCCGCCGAGACCCTGCCCACCAGCTCCGCGTCCGCCGCGGCGCCCGCCAGCTC
>NZ_JALKFU020000103.1 GCF_023242965.2 Frankia sp. AgKG'84/4 | reverse complement strand
CCCCGTTGTTCTCCTCCGGGCTGCCCGTTGTGCTGGCCGCCAGCGCGGCGCTCATCGTGCTGCGGCCGGCGCGGGCCGGCCAGGCCAAACGGCGCGGGACGGCCGAGCCCGCCAGGCCACGCGCCGACGCGGAGCCAGATCTTCCCGGGCGGGACATCACCGCAGGGACGTACGACGGTGCCGGGGGGCTGCGGTGAGCTGGAGCTGGCTGCTCGCGGGCGCTGCGGCGTGCTTGTTGCTCAAGGTCGTCGGCCTGGTCACCCCAAGGCGGATCCTCGATCATCCCCCGGTCACCCGGCTCACCGAGGCCATGCCCGTGGCGCTGCTTGGCGCGCTGATCGTCGTCCAGACTCTGACAACGGGGCAGCACCTCGTGCTTGACGCCCGTCTCGCCGGGCTCGCGATCGCGGCGGGCTGCGTCAGGCTGCGGGCCCCCTTCCCCATCGTGATCATCATGAGCGCGCTGGGAACGGCCGCGCTGCGCGCCCTGGGGCATGCCGCCTGACCGACCGCTGGACAGCCAGGGTGGACAGACCGATCGCTAAGAGTGAGGTACGCCGGCTGGCTGGGATCCTGGGCCGCCCACGGTCGCCCGTCGGGCCTAGGACCGCACGGGCGCGGCGGGGAGCGGGATCGGAACGTGATGGTGGGATCTTTGGCAGTTCAGACCGATGACAACAAAGCGGGTGGCCCCATCACCGCCGCCGCTCCAGTGGGCTCCAGCCGCGATGGTTGCAGTCGAATCAATTTTCCTCGTCGTCACCGAACGTACGGATGTTGACAGGGCGCGCCGCGTTGTGCAGAGTGGACACGCCGGAACGGAACCGGCGTAATTCTGAAGTCCTTGTCGGGCCGCCATCATTCGGTGAGCGCAGCCCGTACCCGCAGGTAATTCTACCGACCCGGCGTTGAGCCGATCATTGTGCCGGTCTGCGCGCCGGGGTCCGCAGTGACGTTGCCGGTTCGCCTGAAACCGCAGTCCTTCTCGTCGCGGCTAAACTGCCCAGCGCGGTGTTCCCTCCTGCCCACAGAAAATTTCCAGGTAATGCCCATCGCCCGCCCGAAATCAGGGTCTCGGCGGGAGGTTGAATGTCGTGGCTCCGCCCGGCGTTGCTGTTCGACGCAAATCACGTCGTCTAGAGAGGTCACCGATGGTCTCGCGCTACCGTTGGAGCAGGAACGACGAACGGATCGTCGATCTTGAGGTCGACACCATCAATCTCCGTTCGCAGATTGTTAACCATCCGATCTACCGGGATATTCGGTCCGTCGATCACGCACGAGTGTTCATGGAAGTCCATGTGTTCGCTGTCTGGGACTTCATGTCCATCCTCAAGGCGCTGCAGCGACAGCTCACCTGCGTCGCGGTGCCGTGGCGGCCCCAAGGCAGCGGACTGAGCCGGCGGCTCGTCAACGAGATCGTCCTCGTGGAGGAGAGTGACGAGTACGAGGACACCTTCATCAGCCACTTCGAGCTCTATCTGCTCGCAATGGGGCAGGCCGGTGCCGACACCGGTCCGATCGAGCACTTTCTGCGCGCGGCCGAGTGCGAGGGCGTCTCGCGAGCGTTGCGCGTGGCGCCGGTACCGGCCGCCGCCGCCCGGTTCGTCGAGAGCACCTGGCGGCTGATCGACGAGTGCGCTCCGCACGAGCTGGCCGCCGCCTTCGCCTTTGGCCGGGAGAACCTCATCCCGGCCATGTTCGAGCGGGTTCTCGACGGTCCGTTCGAACTCAGCATGTTCCGGGACTACCTGGACCGCCATGTCGAGGTCGACGCCGAGGAACACACGCCCATGGCCGTCCAGATGGTGATTGACCTGTGCGGTGACGACCCGGATCGATGGTCGGCCGCACGGGCCGCGGTGAGCCGGTCACTGGAGAACCGACTGGCGCTGTGGAATGACGTGCACGAGCTCATCGGCAACTCGGTGATCGCCAGCGCGTGATCGCCGGCGCGTCACTGTCTGCCAGGTGTTTCCGCGACCCCCAGGAGCCTTCGATGCCTTCTGCCGCCCTCGCCTCGACCTCCGTCGATGCCACCGACCTGTTGCGTGACCTGACCGACCTGTTCGAGAACGCCTCGGTGGGCCTGCTGATCCTTGGCCCGGACGGCACTGTCGAACGGGCTAACCGGGCCGCGCACCTGCTTTCCGGTCGCCCGCCGGGCGGCTCGGACACCCTCGCCCGCACGGCGGCCGCCGCAGTGTTCGCCGAGGCTGACTGGATTCGCCTGAATGTACGACTTGATCAGGATGGCGTGGTCCGCGGGCTGCGCGTGGCACTGCGTCAGCCCGAGGGCGACCTGCGGCCCGCGTTGATCGACGCGAACGTGGGCGGCGCCGGTGGCGGCGTCATCCGGGTGGTCGTCCGGCCGGTGTTCGATCGGCGGCCGGGCGGCTCCGCGGACGCCGATCGCGCCTCCTGGGACCAGGGGGTGCGGACGGCGACAGCCGGGCCACCCCGCCCGTCGCCGGCCGCTCCGGAGCCGGCGGTGGCCGCGGCGACCGAGCGGCTGCGGGACTTCCTTGAAAATGTTCCCGTCTCGATTCACCAGGTATCCCCGCAGGGTCTGATGGTGCGGGCGAACCGCGAGCAGCTTCGGGTGCTTGGCCATGACGCGGATCCCGCCGGGTTCCTCGGCCAGGACGCGACTGTCTTCTATCCCGTACCAGCGGAACTCCAGCTGCTCGCCGAGGCATTCCTGACCGGCGAGATGGTCTCTGACTACGACGCCGTCGCGCTGCGGGCGGACGGTCGGCACCTCCCGGTCACGGTGTACACCAGCCCGGTAGCGGAGCCGACGGAGGTCGCGAGCCGGTGCTTCCTGTTCCTTCGCTGAGCATCAGGGTGCCCACCGCGAGTCCGCCACCGAACGAGAGGTGATGCTCATGTTCCGGTCCGCTGTGCGTGCGGCCGCACTGCCCGCGGCCTACCTGTCCTTCGTCGCGTGGTCGGTGGGGCTGCCCGAGCGCCTCGCGCTGGCCGCGCGTCCCATCTCTCTGGAGACGATTCCGGACCGGGCCGCGCGTCGCCACGGCGACCGGCCCCTGCACTCCTCGAGCAGGCCGATCCGCTGGTCGGTTCCGGCCCTACCGGCGACCGACCGGGCGACCGAGTGGAGCGCGGAGCTGATCCGGAGCACGACCGGCTATGTGGCCGCCGCACTGCGACATCAGCTCCAGGTCGCGCGCGGCGACCGGGTTGCGATCATGAAGGAGAACCACTTCGACTACCACCTGCTGCACCTGGCCGCGGTCAGAGCCGGCGGAATCGCCTGCCCGATGAACGGCATGTTCGCCGCGGAGAAGGTCGGCCCCTACCTGGTCAACATCGATGCGCAGGTGCTGATCACTGATGTGCCGACGTTGCGCCGAGTGCTCGCCGAGGGCGGCGATCTCGGTGCTGTGCACTCGATCGTCCTCGCGGACCAGCCAGTGGACACGGCCGATCTCCCGGCTCTGCCCCAGCCGGTCGCCGGGCGCACGAAGCCTGCCGTGTACTGGATTAACATGCTGCTCGAAACAGTCGACGGCCCGGTGGATTCGCTTCCCCGCGGACCTGAAGAGCCGCTCTACCTGGTGCACTCCTCGGGCACGACCGGCTTTCCCAAGGCGGTCATCCTGCACAACGGGCGCCAGGCACACGCCCTCCGGGGCTGGCTGTGCTATGTGCACGCGTCCTCGCGACGGGACCACGGGTTCTTCGCCCTGCCCAACAACCACCAGGCCGTCATCCTCAGCTTCAACGCGACTCTGCTCGCCGGAATCCCGGTGCACTGGCACGAGGCGTACAGCCGCGAGGGGTTCGATGCCGCCGCAGTAGTCCGGGAGCTGTCCACCGGAAGATACACGGGCTTCTTCGGCTTTCCCATCGCCTACACCCAGCTCAAGGAGCAGCCGTTCGATCCGAAGCGGCTGCGCGCCATGCGGTTCTGGGCGAGCACTGCCGACGCGTCACACGAGGCCATCATCCGTACCTTCACGCCGTTGGGCGGTACGTTCCGCCGGCTCGGACTGCCGCTGCGGGGATCGGTATTCCTGGACGCGCAGGGCTCCAGTGAGGTGGGTACGCCTTCGGTGCTTCGATACTACACGACCCTCACCCGCCGCTACCAGCGACGGATCGGCCGACGGCGCTCAACGCCGTTCGGCCCGAAAATCCGGGTGACCCGCGACGGCCAGCCGGTTGGCAAAGAGACAGTTGGTCGCCTTGAGGTTCGTGGCCGGACGGTGTTCGAGGCGTACTGGAACAACCATTCGCTGACCTACACAGCGCACCGCGACGGCTGGTTCTTCACCGGTGATGTCGCGCGGATCGGCACAGATGGGCACGTCATCCAGCTCGACCGGGAAGTCGACGTGATCCGGACCGCCGAGGGTGACGTCTACAGCCTCCCGATCGAGGAGATCTGCCACCACCATCCTGCGGTCTACGACATCTGTGTCTACGCTGCGCGGCAGGACGACGGCAGTCAGCTCCCCGCAGCGGCCGTCGCCCTCCGGCCGGAGTGGACGGTCGACCCCGCCGATCTCACGATGGAACTCAACACATTGCTGCATCCTGCGCAACGGCTGTGTCGGGTCGAGATCCTCGACTGGGCGAAGTTCCCGATCGGGGTGACCGGGAAGACGCTGAAGCGCGTCTTCCGGGAAAGGACCGAGCTGGTCGCACCGCCGGAGGCAAATCGCCCGATCGTGCTCAGCCAGATCGGGCCGCCGAAGAACGACGCCGCGCTGCCCCGCTAGACAGGGGCCGCGGCCCCGGAACCACCGCGGCTCTGACGGCCCGTTCCGCCCACGATCGCAATGCCCGTAGAGTAAAAGGAGGTCGACGTTCTCCGTCCGGGGCCGGCGAAACGCCGCAGGGGTGCGTCGTGCCAAGGGGGCGGAGAGCCTGACGGACGCAGGTCGGCGGGCGAGCGATCCGCGAGTGTGAAAAAGAAACATGATCATGTTTGTCGCCGTGCTGATCGGCGTTCTCGCGGTGGACGCGAAGTACGGGGTCTACCAGTTCGGGCGCCGATCTCAGCCGGAGAAGTCGAGGTCAATGACCTGGTAGAACGCCTTCGAAGTATCGGCAACCTCCCAAACGCTGAGCAGGACGTGGTATCCGCGCCGCGCCGGCGGGACGAGTTCGTGCCGGGTCGGATTCTCCGGTATAAGGTCATCCGTCGCCTAGCGCCGCATTTGCTGGTTTGCATTGTGGTAGGGCGGGAACGGCGCGGCATCCGCAATGATTCTTTCGCGATGCCGAATCCATTTCCGAAGATTTCGGTGAACTTCGGTCCGTCGGTCCGCCTTCCGGCTGCACCGCCCAGGTCGGGGCCGGTGCGATCGGGGGATGCGGCGGCCTGGTCGGGTCGCCTCGCGTGAGGCCGATGGCTTTGGACCCGCCGCCCCGGCCCTTCCGCTGGCTGCGCTGCTCGCCAGGCCGGCGGGCAGGTGCTGGTTCCGTCACCACGGCCGCCGATCATCGTGGATGATCGGCTCTCGCGATGTTCGTTTCGCGCATTTCGGGTATGTCTTGGCTGTGGGCCTTGGTCCTTCTGGTGTGGGCGCGGAGCGTCGTGGGGGTTGTGCATGAATGGCGAGATGATCGCGCGACCTCCGAGGCGGGACGCCCGGCTGGGCCGGGTAGTCGCTGCTGCGAACGGGCGGGTCTGGGGGGCGAACGGGCGAGCGTGGGGTCCGAACGGGCGGGGGCGCGGCGCCGCCCTTCTCGGCGCGTTGACAGTGGCGATCCTTCTCGGCGGATGCGGTGGGTCCGGGTCGGAGGGCCCGTCCTCGACGCCGCCGGTGTCGTCATCGACCCCGGACGTGGCATCCCCATCGGCCGCCGGTCCGTCGGCCGGGCCGTCCGCCGCGGCGTCCACCGGCGCGACCGACGGCCCCCGGGACAGCGCGCGCAGCTGGTCGAGCCAGCCCGCGTCCGGATCGCCCCGGCAGCCGGCACCTGTCCGGCTCGTCTCCATCCGCAGCGCGCCGAACGTCGACAACGGCGTCCGCTACGAGCGGCTGGTGCTGGAGTTCGCCGACGGAGCCCCGGGCTATCAGGCGCAATACGTCCGGTCGGTGATGCGGCCGGGATCGGGCGCGCCCCTGCCGCTGGCCGGCCAGGCCGCCTTCGAGGTCGTCCTGACCTCAGCCACGGCCCACGACGACGGAGGCGCCTCGACGCTGCGCACCCCGCCCGACGGACACGGCCAGTCGGGGCTGATCAGCTATGCGATCGCAGGCGACTTCGAGGGCACTGTGCACATCGGCGTCGGCCTAACCCGGGTGAGCGGGTTCCGCGTCATCCAGCTGAGCGATCCCAACCGCCTGGCCATCGACTTTCTCGTTTGATCTCCGCCTGGCCTCGCCCCGCCTGGCCTCGCCTGGCCTCGTCTGCCTGGCCTGGCCTCGTCTGCCTGGCCTGGCCTCGTCTGCCTGGCCTGGCCTCGCTTGCCTGGCCTGTATTGGGCCTGGCCTGGCTTGTCTGCTCCGCCGGCGCCGCCGCTCGGGCCCCTGCCACGTGCGAGCGGGCTCGGCGGAGGGCCTAGTCAGTGCCGTCGGGGTGCCGGGGCCACTCCGCGGGGATCGGGCCCAGGTGGAACGGCTGTCGTCAGCTCCGGACCGGGGGTGGGGGGCTGCGTGCCGGGCGGGCTGGGCAGCGGCGGGGGAGTCGGAACGGGGGGCGGCATGGTCGGATGCGGCGGTACCGGCAGTGGGCTTGGCCGCGTGTCGGCGGCGCCGGATGCCGCCGCCGGTGACTGCCCTGGGCGCGGCTGGCCTTCCGAGGCAGCCGGCGTAGGCGCGGTCGGCACCGACCGGGGCCGGGGTGGCGGTGCGGGCAGGGGCAGCGGCGGAGCCGACCCGGTCTGACCGGCGAGCCCGGCCGGCTGCTTCGAAAGGGTCATCCTGCGGTCGCCGTCGATCAGCATGAGCGCGGGGCTGTCCGGATCGTTGACCCAGACCTGATCGCCCCCGGCGGTGACGGTCAGCCGCTCCTTCGTCGTAGGCGGGGTCGAGGCCGAGCCGGGCGCCGTCGGCGCGGTGAGCGCCGATCCTGGCGGCTGCGGGCCCGCGATCCGGATCGGGTCGGCGAAACGCTGGGTGCGGGTGTCGAACACCCAGACCACCTCGGCCAGCCCGTCGGGCACATACACGCGCCCGTCGTGCCAGAGCGGTGGACCGAACTGACCATGGGTGAGGTCTCCCGACCGGGCTCCGTCACCGTCATCGCGGGGGATGACATCGCCCGGGCCGGCGGGCCGAGCGATGTCCGGTAGCCCGGTCGGACTGGTGTTCACCCCGGACCGGGCCTGCTGCCCGCCCGGACGGGACGGCGTGCTCCCGACCGCTGTCCCGCTTTCCGGCAGGCTGACGGATCGCGCCGTGCGGGTGGACACGTCAGCGAACAACAGATGGCCCGTCACCGCATCGAGGACGGGGACCGTGCTCGCCGCGGTGACCGGCGCGGCCACGACCGCGGCGGCGGAGGAGGGGCTGGCCGCCGTCGCCGTGGGCAGGGCCGTGGTCTGACCGGCGCGACCGCCGACGAGCGGGGTGACGGTGGCGGCGGTGCCGTCGACCACGACGGGCCGGCCGTCGGCGAGGACGACGTCGATGGCGTGTGCCGGCGGGGCGACGGCGACAGGAGCCGCTGGTACCCCGCCGCGGACGGCGACGACCGTGCCGCGGGACCGGACGGGCACCCACAGGGTCCCGTCGTCCGTCTGGGCGACCGAGCCGAGCGCACCATCCAGATCGAGAACAGGGCCGAGGACACCCAACCGCCGCCCGTCCAGGCGGCGTATTCGCCCGGTCGGGCCATCGATGACATAGACAGTGCCGCGCGCGGCGGTGAGGGTGGCTCCCGCGGGCAGCCTCACCGTGCGAGCCGGGGTGAGTCGTTGCGGCTCGATGAGGTGAAGCAGACCGGCGTCCTCGTCCGCCACGAGGAGGTCCGGCCCGTCCGCGACGACCGACAGACGGTGGCCGGCGCCACCGGGAATGGTGATCGCCGCGTCGGCCCGGCCCGTCGTGCTCTGCAGATGAGTCACGACACCGGCCGTCTCCCAGGGCAGCCAGACTCCGCCATCGGTCGGACGCAGGGTGATCGGATGGCCGCCCGGCGCCGAGACGGCCATCCCGATGCTGACACAGAGCACCACGCCGGCGACGCGGCAGAGGACCTGGCGAAGTCGTCGCCGGAACATCGGAATGATCGACTCCAAGCGGGGTGAGGAGACGTCCGCAGTGTGGCGGATGGGTAGCGCGATCGGGTGATGGTGAGACGTCACCCGCGATGGCGGGCGGGACGACGGTCGTCACGGCAGACCGCGGCAGCACCGGTACCAGGCGCGCGGCGGCGCGACGACTGCCCGGCTGGCTGGGGCGGTGTCTGTGCGGGTGTGCCACCACGCCACCCACACAGACACCGCCGGGTGAGCGCCGTGGGAGGGGTGCAGCGCTCACCATTCCCCGCACACATTTCTCAACGCATGCGGGATGTAGGTGTTTTGCTCGCGATAATTCGTTGACTGTTCGGAGGGTGGCGCCTGGCTGGCGTCGCCCATTCGAGGGGTTAGACGCGGCGTTCCGCCGACAGGTTGCGATCCAACTGCTGCCATTCGTGACATCGACGCCGTCGGGCGGCGCACCGTGCGGGAATGACCCCGTCGCGGCGTCGGCGGGCTAGTCCGACTGATCATCGGATCAACAAATTTTCTGGGCTATGGCACAACGAAGTCGGGCTGCCCGTCGTCTACCGGTGCGGAACGGCAAGTCCGCATGGTGACGACGGTCGCCAGGGTGGCCGTTCCCGGGCGGACATCCCCCACCGCCCGCTCGGCGGACCGGGCCGGTCGCCCCCCTAGGCCGGCACGGTCCGCCTCCCCGCACCCACCGCACTGCCGCGCCGCCGCACCAGATGGTCCAGTCCGAACGGTCCCGATCAAAGGAGGCCCCGGTGACGAAACACCAGCTCGCCTACCCCGAGCGGGCCCGGAGCCAGGCGTGACGGGCAGGGGAGACGACCGCGGCGACCTGCGCGGTGACCAGCTCGGCGTCGCCGCGTTCTCGACAGCGTTCCACGACGTGGTGGCCAACGTCGAAAAGGTCATCCGTGGCAAGCGTGAGGTCGTGGAACTCGCCACGATCTGCCTGTTCGCGGAAGGCCACCTGCTCGTCGAGGATGTTCCCGGGCTGGGCAAGACCTCGCTGGCCCGCAGCCTCGCGGCGTCGGTGAACGCCGGCTGCCACCGGATCCAGTTCACCCCGGATCTGCTGCCGGCGGACATCACCGGGACGGTGGTCTACGACCAGCGCGCGAACGAGTTCGATTTCCGGGCCGGGCCGGTGTTCGCCAACCTCGTCATCGGCGACGAGATCAACCGTGCCTCGCCCAAGACGCAGTCCGCCCTACTGGAAGTCATGGAGGAGAGCCGGGTCACGGTCGACGGTACGAGCTACTCGGTACCCCGCCCGTTCATGGTCGTCGCGACCCAGAACCCGATCGACATGGACGGTACGTACAGCCTTCCCGAAGCCCAGCTGGACCGGTTCCTGATGCGACTGAGAATGGGTTATCCGTCGGTTGACGCGGAACTCGAGATCCTGGAAGGCCGACAGGTGGGCCGGCGGGTGGAGGACCTGCGGCCAGTGATGCGGGCCGAGGACGTCGTGGCCCGATCGGCCCAGACGCTCGCCGTGCACGTAGCGCCCGCGCTGCGCCGCTACCTCGTGGACCTGGTCGCGGCGACCCGTGCGGTGCCGGACATAGTCCGACTGGGCGCCAGCCCCCGCGGCAGCATCGCCATGCTGCGCGCCGTCCAGGTCCGCGCCGCCGCGCAGGGCCGCCTGTTCGCCACCCCCGACGACGCCAAGGCCGTGGCGGGCCCAGTTCTGTCCCACCGCCTGGCGCTCAGTCCGGAGGCCGAGCTGCGGCGGGTCATCGCGGAGGACGTCATCGACGAGATCCTGCAGTCGGTTCCGTCGCCGCGCCGGCTCATCGGCATCTGATCGTGCCCTCGTCCGAGCAGCGTCGTGGTTCTGGCGGTTGGGACGTCGGGCTGTTGCCGGCCGGCGAGAGCGAGACGGCGACCACTCCGCTGCCGGCCCCGGTCCATGGTCCGTGGCGCCGCGGACCGTCGCCGGCGCCAGAACGCCGGAACGGACTGGTCGCGCGTGGACTGGGTGAGAGACATCGGCCGCGGCCCGGGCCGCGCGGCGGGGCTGGCCCCAGCCCCGAAGTCGAGACCGACGTCGCGGGACCGAGCGGTGGCGACGCCCCGGCCGACCAGGATCGCCCAGGTGGACCAGACACGGACCCGACCTGGTCAGCCCGCACCAAGGCCCCGAGGTCGAACCGGCGGAGCCCGCAGGCGTCCATGGCGCGCACCGGCCCGACCGGGCGGGTGACCATCGGGACGACTCGTGCGCCGGGAGAGCCGCCGGAGCCCGTCGGTGTCACCGCGGCCCGCTCCCGGGCGCGGCTGACACCGACCGGCTGGGGGATGCTCGTCGCCGTCGCCACCCTGCTGGCCGGCGCCCGCGTTCTGCGTTACGCGGAGCTGGACGTGCTCGGTGGTACGGCGATCGCGTCGGTCGGGCTCGCGGTCGTCTTCTGCGCCCGCCGCCCGCGGGTGTCGGCGGTGCTGCGGGTTTCGCCGCGACAGGTCGCCCGGGGCGAGCCGGCCGAACTCGTCATCGCTCTGACGAATCTCTCCCGCTGGTCGTCGCCGGCGTTCGTGCTCCGCCTCGATGCCGGCTCAGCTCCCGACGGCGCCGGTCGGCCGGTCGATTCCGTCACCGCCGGTGGTCCCGCCGCGGATCCGGCCGAGGCGGCGGGATCCGCGCGGCAGGCGATGGTGCTGCGGATAGCTCACCTGCCGCGCCGTGGGAGCAGGTCATTCGTACTGGCTCTGCCGACCCAGGCCCGGGGGGTGCTGCGGCTGGGTCCCGGCGAGCTGATCAGAGCCGACCCGTTCGGGCTCGTCGTCCGTCGGCAGGCACTGGCGACGGAGACGACGTTGTACATCCGCCCCCGGGCGCGGCACCTCGCCCCCCTGGCCTCGGCTCCGTCCCGCGAGCCGGACGGTCAGACCGGGCATGGCACGGCCGGGGGACTGGAGATTCACACCCTGCGGCCGTACGCGGCGGGTGAGGACCTTCGTCTCGTGCACTGGCCTTCGAGCGCTCGCGCGGGTGAGCTCATGGTCCGCACCCACGTCGATCCCACCGAACCGGCCGCCACCGTCGTGCTCGACGTGCGGCCGGGCGCCTATCCGCCGGGACGGGCGGGAGCCGTGGCCTTCGAGGACGCGGTCGAGGCAGCCGCCGCGGTGATGATGACCTGCGCGCGGGAGGCGTTCGGCGTCCGTCTCGTCACCACCGCCGGGCTGCGGGTCGCCGGCCGGCGTCGCCGACGGGACGCCGACGTGCTGCTGGACGAGCTCGCCGCCGTCCGCCTGGACGAGCGCGCCACCCTCGACGTGGTCGGCACGCTGCGCCGGGGCGGGTTCGGCACGCTCGTCCTGGTCACCGGCGGTTTTGACCGACAGGCTCTGGCGGCGCTGGCACCGGTGGGTCACGCGTACGGGCGGGTGGTGCTGGTGCGCGTCGGGCCCAGGTCGGCGGCGACCGCCCGCGCCGTGGACCGGCGGAACTCCGCCGACCGGGCCCGACTACGCCATGTGCCCCCCGTGCGCGCCACGGGGCTGTCCGGCTGGGCCGGGTCCCGGCTCCCCGGTGGCCACCATCCCGGCGGGGGACACCATGCTGACGGTCTCGGCCTGCGGACCGCCGGCCGCATGACCGTGATCGACGTGCCGGACGCGGCGGCGCTGGCCACTCGATGGCCCGCGGCGGGCCGGTCGGGCTGGGCCGTGACCTGGGACGGCCGTCGGTGAGCGTCGACGCCGCGATGGGGCCCGACGTGGTGGGGCACGACGTGCGCCCGCCGGTCGGGCCGTCGCCCACTGCGGAGGCCGGCCCCGTGGCCAAAGCCGGAGCCGCAGATCGGGGTGATGAGGCGGGTCCGACCCGAGGAGGTCGCCCGGGCGCGCTGGCGCTGGTCGCGGGACTCGCGCTGGTGGGTGGCCTCGGGTTTCGCCGTGTCTTCGCCGGCCACGACCTGCGGGTGATCATTCCGGTGGCCGCGCTCGTCCCCGTCATCCTGGTCGGGGTGCTCGGGGAGCGCCGTCGGCTCCTGCCACTGGCCGTCACCGTCGCGGCCTGGGGCGTTGGCTTCGTGGTCTGGGCGGCCGCGACGGTCGCGTCGCCGGCCGGGAGTATGCCCGGACGGCTGGGCATGGTCCGAACCGGTGCCCTCACCGGCTGGTCACGGCTGCTCGACACCGCGGTTCCCGCCCCCGCCGAGGCCGCCCTGCTGCTCTTCCCCGCCGTGCTGACCTGGCTCGCCGCCGCGCTCGGCGCTGAACTTGTCATGCGCACCCGCACCCGGCTACTGCCCGTGCTGCCCGCGGCGGTGCTCCTCACGATCGCCGCGGCCTACCGCGCTCCCGGCGTCGGCGCCGATCTGCCCCTCGCCGGCACCTTCGCCGCGCTCGCGGCCGCCCTGCTCCGGCT
>NZ_JALKFU020000787.1 GCF_023242965.2 Frankia sp. AgKG'84/4 | reverse complement strand
TCACCGCGCCGTCGGTTCGCGCGGTGGCCGAGGGCGCGCTGCTCGGCGCCTACGCGTTCGACGGGCTGCGAACCACCTCCGCCACGGACCGCCCGAAGCCCGTCGCCGACCTGACGATCGTCGTGGCCGACGCGGACCTCCCCGTCGCCGGGACCGAGATCGACCGGGCCGTGGTCGTCGCCGAGTCCGTCGCCCTGGTCCGGGACCTGGTGAACACGCCGCCGAGCCACCTGTCCCCCGCGCAACTCGCCGACATCGCCGTGGAACGGGGTGGCGCGGCCGGCGTCGCCGTCGAGGTCCTCGACGAGGCGGCGCTGGCCGCGGGCGGCTACGGCGGCATCGTCGGCGTCGGCCAGGGCTCGGCGAACCCGCCCCGGCTGGTCCGCCTCGAATGGCGCGGCGGCGCCGGCGATCATCCCGCGCTCGCGCTGGTCGGCAAGGGCATCACGTTCGACTCCGGCGGCCTGTCCCTCAAGCCGCCGACGGCGATGGAGTGGATGAAGACCGACATGGCCGGTGCCGCCTCGGTCCTCGGCGCGGTCCTCGCCGCCGCCCGCCTCGAGCTGCCGATCACCGTCGTCGGCTGGCTGCCCTGCGCGGAGAACATGCCCTCGGGTGAGGCGATCCGCCCGTCAGACGTACTGACCATGCGCGGCGGAAAGCGGGTCGAGGTGCTCAACACCGACGCCGAGGGACGCCTCGTCCTCGCCGACGCGCTGGTCCGGGCCGCCGAGGAGAACCCCGAGGTGATCGTCGACGTGGCGACGCTGACCGGTGCCCAGATCGTCTCGCTCGGCCAGCGCACCAGCGGGGTGATGGGCCGCGGCAGCGCCGTCGAGGCCGTCACCGCCGCGGCGGCGGCGGCCGGGGAGAGCGTCTGGCCGATGCCGATGCCGCCGGAACTGCGCAAGGGCCTGGACTCCGCGGTCGCCGACATCGCGAACGTCGCGCCGGGCGGCAGCCGCGACGGCGGCATGCTCGTCGCCGCCCACTTCCTCGCCGCCTTCGTCGCCGACGAGGCGAACTGGGCGCACCTCGTGCACGCCGACCGCCGTCGTGGTGTGCTGCCCGTCGAGCTGAGGCCCGAGGACACGCTGCCCGGTGATGACA
>NZ_JALKFU020000786.1 GCF_023242965.2 Frankia sp. AgKG'84/4 | reverse complement strand
GGTGCGCGGCGCGGCCCCGGCCGCCTACCGCGCGCTCGACCTGATCGCCCTCGCCGAGACCGCGTCGCGGGCCGAGGGCTTCGAGGCCGAGACGCAGGCGCTCGCCGACCTGTCTGTCAGCGGCGAGCTCGCCGCCGGCCTGTACGCGTTCGACCTGCTGCAGAAGCGGGCACGCCGGCCCGTCGGCGGCCCGGACCCGGCGCTGGCCCAGCCGGTGACGAAGGTCGGCGTGGTCGGCGCTGGACTGATGGCCGCGCAGCTCGCCCTGGTGTTCGCGCACCGGCTGGAGGTGCCGGTCGTGCTGACCGACCTCGACGCCGACCGGCTCGACGCCGGGGTCGCCGCCGTCCACCGCGAGATCGACAACCTGCTCGTCCGCCGGCGGATCTCCCCCGACCAGGCCAGCCGCTACAAGGCGAACGTCACCGGCTCGCGAACCTTGGACGCCTTCGCCGACGCCGACCTCGTCATCGAGGCCGTGTTCGAGGATCTGGCGATCAAGCAGAAGGTGTTCGCCGAGCTGGAGGCGGTGGTGGCGCCGGCGGCGGTGCTGCTCACGAACACCTCGGCGCTGTCGGTGAGCGCGATGGCGGCCGGTCTCGAGCATCCGGAGCGGGTCGCCGGGCTGCACTTCTTCAACCCGGTGGCCGTCCTGCCGCTCGTCGAGGTCGTTCGCGCCGAGCGCACCAACGACGCCACCGTGGCCACGACGCTGGCCGTGGCGAAGAGCCTCAAGAAGAACGCGGTGCTGGTCGCCGACCGACCGGCGTTCGTGGTGAACCGGCTGCTCACCCGCTTCCTCGGCGAGGTGCTCGGCGCGGCCGAGCGGGGCACGCCGCTGGAACAGGTCGACCACGCTCTCGACCCGCTGGGCCTGCCGATGTCACCGCTGGTCCTGCTCGCGCTGGTCGGGCCGCCCGTGGCGCTGCACGTGGCCGAGACCCTGCACGCCGCCTACCCCGACCGTTTCCGCGAGCCGGCGGGGCTGGCCCGCCTCGTCGCCGCCGGCCGCACCGGCGGGGGTGTGGCGGTGGGAGTGCAGCTCATGGGTGCCTTGTTCGACGACCGCCACCCCGCTGCGGCTGGCCGAACTGCTCGAGCAGCGCATCGG
>NZ_JALKFU020000785.1 GCF_023242965.2 Frankia sp. AgKG'84/4 | reverse complement strand
GGCCTCGCGCTGTTCCTCGCCACCGGCCTCGCGCTCGGCCTCGCCGCCTCCCCGACGGTCGCGGCCCTGTTCCGCCCGCTGGCGCCCACCGAACGGGCCGCGGGCACCACCGCGCTGTTCATGTCCGTGCAGTTCGCCGCCTCGCTGAGCGTCGCGCTGCTCGGCCTGGTGCACACCCACGCCGGCGCGGACTGGGCGAGGCTGCAGTTCACCGTGCTGGCCCTCGCCGGCGCCGGCATCTGCCTGCTCGCCACCCGGCTGCCCGGCCGCCCGGACTGACGCCGGCCGGGGACGGCGATCCCCGGCCGCGGCACCACACGGCCAGCACAGGCACGGGCGCCTACGATGCCGAGCATGCGGGTACTGGTCGTCGAGGACTCCGAGCGCACCGCCGCGCTGCTGCGCCGGGGCCTGGCCGAGGAGGGCTACGCCGTCGACGTCGTCGGCGACGGCGTGAACGCGGTGTGGCAGGCCACCGAAACCGCCTACGACGCGATCGTGCTCGACCTGATGCTGCCCGGCCTCGACGGGTTCGAGGTCTGCCGGCAGCTGCGCGAACGCCACCGCTGGGCGCCGGTGCTCATGCTGACCGCGCGGGTCGACGTCGAGGACCGCATCCACGGCCTGGACGCCGGCGCCGATGACTACCTGCCCAAGCCGTTCAGCTTCGGTGAGCTCACCGCCCGGCTGCGCGCCCTGATCCGCCGCGGCTCGACGCACCGCCCGGTCCTCCTGCGCGCCGGCCCGGTGCAGCTCGACCCGGCGGCGCACCGGGTCCAGGTCGCCGGCGCGCCGGTGGACCTCTCGGCGAAGGAGTTCGCCCTGCTCCACCTGCTGGCGCGCCACCCCGACCAGGTGCTGACCCGCACCTTCATCACCGACCACGTCTGGGACGACGCCTTCGACGCCACCTCCAACATCGTCGACCAGTACGTCCGTTACCTGCGCCGCAAGATCGACCCGCCGGACGGCGACTCGCTCATCGAGACCGTCCGCGGCGTCGGCTACCGGCTGCGCGTCGCACCCGGACCCGGCGCGGACGCAGGTCCCCCGCCCGTCGGGGGACCGGCGCGCGCCGGCGGGTAGCACCAGGTGTCGCCGCGGGACCGGCA
>NZ_JALKFU020000784.1 GCF_023242965.2 Frankia sp. AgKG'84/4 | reverse complement strand
GGCGTGGCGAGCCCGCCGCGGGGGCCCCGGCGTCGCCGGCCCGGCGGGGGCTGACCCGGCGCAGCTGGAACAGCCCCGTGCCCTCGTTCAGCCAGTCCGGATCCGGAGACCCGGCGGGGGGGGGGGGGGGGGGGGGGGGGGGGCGGCCGCCCCCGCCCCCCCCCCCCCCCCCCCCGCCCCCCCCCCGCCCCCCCCCCCCCCGCACCCCCGCCCCCCCCGCGCCCCCCCACGACGTGCCGTCCACCGGCCGGCAGAGGTGGACGACCGCGTCCAGGCCGGTCCGCGCGCGGTAGGCCGGTGGGACGGCGGCCGCGAACGCCTCGGCGTGCTCCGCCTCGACGAGTGCGATCACGCAGCCGGCGAAGCCGCCGCCGGTCATGCGAGCGCCGTGACAGCCGGGCGCGACCCGGCAGGCGTCCACCGCGGCGTCCAGCGCGGGGCTCGACACCTCGAAGTCGTCGCGGATGGACCGGTGCCCGTCGAGCAGCACCTCGCCGGCGCGGGCCAGGTCGCCACGCGCCAGGGCCGCGGCGAACTCCCGGACCCGCTGGTTCTCGGTGATGACGTGCCGGGCGCGGCGCAGCGCGACCGGGTCGAGGCGCGTCGGTGCGTCGGCGGGCAGCCCGTCGTCGAGCTCACGCAGGCTCGCGACGCCCAGGCCGGCGGCGGCGCGGGCGCATTCGGCGCGCCGCTGGGCGTAGGCGCTGGTCACCAGTTCCCGCCGGGTGCCGGTGTCGATGACCGCCACGAGGGCCGCGGGCGGGATCGCAATGGCGGTGATGCCTAGGTCGCGGACGTCGATCCGCAGGGCGTGGCCGGCGGTTGCCCCCGCGCAGGCGATCTGATCGAGCGGGCCCGTCGCGGCACCCACCCACAGGTTCTCGGCCCGCTGGGCGAGCGCGGCCGCGGCGAGCGGGTCCCAGTCCAGGGCCCAGGTGAGATGGCAGGCCCTCGCCACGGCGAGTTCGAGGGCGGCGGATGACGACAGCCCGGCGCCCATCGGCAGGTCGCTGGCCAGCGCGCCGCACCAGCCGCGGGTGACGGGCACGGGGTCGGCGAGCGCCCCGACGGTGACGACGACGCCTTCGACGTACCCGGCCCAGCCCTCCTGGGC
>NZ_JALKFU020000783.1 GCF_023242965.2 Frankia sp. AgKG'84/4 | reverse complement strand
CAGCGGCACCGCCCGGCCGCGGGCCACGGCGTCGTCAAAGCGCCGCTGGCCGAGCGCGTCGCGCACCGCCCGATCGACCTGTTCCAGGTCGTGGTCGCCGGCGAGCCGAATCGGGACGCAGGCCCCGACCAGCTCCGCCGCGTGCTGCGCGTCACCGTCGCGCAGAGCCAGGTGAGCGACGCCGACGAGCACCCGGGCGGTCACCGGCGCGTCGGTGGAGCGGACCGCCTCCGCCAGCGCCGCGGCCAGGATCAGCCGAGCGCTCTCGAGCCGGCCGCACGAGAGCTCGGCGAGCGCCACGCTCGTCCCCATCGCCGCCTTGAACTGGGGCGGTCCGTGCCGGGTCCAGACCGCGGCCGCCGCGGGCAGGATCAGCTCCCGGGCCCGCTTCGTATCCCCGAGGAACCTGGCCAGCGAACTCTCCGCGATGGCGACGCCGGCGAGCAGGTCCGGCGTGCCCGCCCGTTGGGCGCTGCGGCGCGCCTCCTCCAGCGCGGCCTGGGCCTGCGGCACGTCCCGCAGCGCGAGCGCCGCCGCGACCAGGTTCATCTGGAACTGGCCGGCCTCGTCGGCGGAGTCGAGCTCCGCGGTGAGCGCACACCCGCGGCGGAACGACGCCACCGCCAGCGCGTGCTCGCCCCGCAGGCTGGCGAGCTCCCCCACCGCCCCGTGCGCGAACGCGGTGCCCCAACGCTCCCCCAGCGCCTCGAACTCGTCGACCGCTTCCCAGGCCCGTGTTCTCGCCTCCTCGAGATGCTGCGCATCAGCCCGGTTCGCACTGATGTAGGCGAACAGAACCCGGGCCAACGCCCGGGTCCACGGGTCGGGAAGCCCGAAACAGCCGCGGAACGCCTCGAGCGGCTCGTCGGCGACGATGCCGACCTCCAGCATCAGCCGGAAGCCACCCAGCAGCGGCACGATCGGATGGGGGTCGGGCAGGTCGTCGACGTCCTCGATCTCCCGCGCCGACAGGCGGAGCAGCCGTATCACCGTGGCCTCGTCCTGCAGACCGTCGAAGGCGTTGAGGGCCGCCAGCGCCCCGCCGCGCGGGCGGTGAAGCTCAGCGCGAGCACCTGATCAGGGCCAACCCCCCGGTCGACGACCATGTGGGCGA
>NZ_JALKFU020000782.1 GCF_023242965.2 Frankia sp. AgKG'84/4 | reverse complement strand
GGCGGAACGAGTCCGCCGGCGGGGGCGGGCCAGCGGGCGCGCCGGGGCGGGCCCCCTTGGCCATGCCCCGGGCCCGCGGATCCGACAATCGGGTCACGTCGCCTTCGGCGGGCACCCTGTCAGCGCCGTCCGGCGTCTGCTCGTCACCGTCGCGTCCGTCGTCCACCGGTCCATCTCCTGCCATACCGCGCCGGATCGCGCCGTCGCCCTGTGATCGTCCGCTTGCCGCTTGCCGCTTGCCGCTTGCCGTGCGTCCAGGTTCTGCCGGATCGTCGCACGTTCCACGCGCTCGGCACCGTGTCGGGTGCGATCACCTCACCGACAACCATGTCGGATTGCCGACCCGCGCCCGCCTGCCGTGCAGACGTGGCACGTCCGCCACCCGCCGGGCGGCGGACGCGGTGATCCTGCCAGCTCACACCTCCAGGGGTAGCTGCGCCACCGAGGTGTCCCGTCTGGCCGGTGCCAGTCGGAACACGTCGCCGCGGGGCGCGGCGAACGCCTGCCAGAAATGGTCGGCGACCGCGTCGGGCCGCAGCGGGCCGGCCGGCGCCACCCGCCCGTCCAGGACGACGGTGCGCAGCCGGATCCCCTGCGCGGCCAGCGTCGGGCGCAGCGCCTCGACGAGGGCGCCCAGGCCCGCCTTGCCGACGGACAGCGCGAACCGGCCGGCCACCGGCTGCGTGCGCGGGCTCGCCGAGGTCACCAGGATGGTGGCCGCCGGGCGTTGCACCAGCGCCGCGGCGGCGGCCTGGATCGCGGCGAGCGCGCCCGTGACGTTCACCGCGAGGGTCTGGTTGAGCGTCGCCGGTGGCACGGTGAGGGCGGCGCCGCGGATGCTGAGCTTCGCGTTGTACACGCAGACCGTGAGCCCGCCGATCTCCGCCGAGATCCGTTCGATGGCGCGGGTGAGGCCCGGGGCGTCGGTGACGTCGGCCACGGTGCCGGCGACGGCCAGCCCGGCGGGCGCGAGTTCATCCCGCAGGCGGCTCAGGGTGTCCGCGGACCGCGAGACGACGCCGAGGGTGAAGCCCTCCTGGCCGTAGCGGTCATCGTGTCCGCGGACTGCCCCGCGGGGGCATCGCTGCTCGGTTTTCGGGACTATCTCGTGCGGGAACGGC
>NZ_JALKFU020000781.1 GCF_023242965.2 Frankia sp. AgKG'84/4 | reverse complement strand
AGCAGCCGCGACGGCCGCGGGGTGTCCCGCAGGGACCGGGCGACGAGGTTCGCCCTGGCCGCCCGCGGCTCGATCGCCAGCAGCGAGGCGTCCGCGCCGGGCCCGGTGAGCAGGCCCGCGAGCATCGCCGCCTTGCCGCCCGGGCCGGCGCACAGGTCGACGGTCAGCCCACGGTCCACACCGACCGTCGCGGTATCCGCCAGGGCCAGCGCGACGAGTTGGCTGCCCTCGTCCTGCACCGCGGCCGCCCCGGAGACGACCGAGGGCAGCCGCGCGGGATCGCCGCCGTCGAGGCGCACCGCGTACGGCGAGTACGGGCCGGGCCGGGCGGCGAGCTCGGCCTGCTCGGCCTCGGCGAGCAGCGACTCGCGGTCGATCCGCCCTGGCCGGGCGACGACGTGCACCGCCGGGCGGTCGTCGTCGGCGGCCAGCGCCGCCCGGGCCTCGTCGAAGTCCCCGCCGAGGGCCTGGACGACGGCCTCGACGATCCAGCGCGGATGCGCGGTGACGACCGCGAGATGGCCGATGGGATCGGCCGTGAACCCCGGCGCGCCGAGCAGCAACGCCAGGTCACCGCCGGTCTCGGTGATGCGGGCGGCGACGCGGCGCAGGACCGCGTTGGCGAAGCGGACCGGGCGTTCCCCGCTGGTGGCGCGCACCAGGTCCACCGTGGTGGCCACCGCGGCGCGTGGCGGCACCCGGGTACGCAGCAGTTGGTAGGCGCCTAGCCGCAGCGCGTCGCGCACCGGCGGGTCGATCTCCCCGACGGGCCGGTTCGTCGCCGTGTCGAGCACGCCGTCGAGGGTGCCCTGGGAGCGCAGCGCGCCGTAGGCGAGCTCGGTGACGAAGCCCCGGTCCCGCACCGACAGGCCGCTGCCCGCGAGCAGGCTCGGCAGCAGCAGGTTCGCGTAGGCCCCGCGTTCGTCGACCGCCCGCAGCACCTCCCACGCGAGGCGCCGCGGCCGATCGACCCGCGCGGGCGGGCGGGCCCCGCGGGTACCCCCCGGCGCGCCGGCGGGGCTCACGCCGCTCCCCCGCCGGCCGCGGGCGTGCCGATCGACTCCGAGCCGGTCGACTCCGAGCCGGTCGACTCCGAGCCGGTCGACTCCGAGCCGGTCGACTC
>NZ_JALKFU020000780.1 GCF_023242965.2 Frankia sp. AgKG'84/4 | reverse complement strand
GACTGCTCGGTGCAGCGCCGCCACCAGAAGGTCGTCGAGATCGCCCCGGCGCCGCGCCTGGACGAGGCACTGCGCGCGCTGCTGCCGGAGCTGGCTCTGGCCGGGGATGCCGACGCCCGCCGCGCACTCATCGAGGAGGTTTACCTCCCCCTGCGCAACGCCGGCACCCCACTGCTGGAGACCGCGGGCGCGTACCTGGATTTCGGTTCGTCGCTGGAGGCCACGGCCAGGGCGCTCTACCTTCACACGAACACGGTCCGGTATCGGCTGCGCAAGGCCGCCGAGGTCTGCGGGCTCGATCCGGTCGATCACCGCGAGCGCTTCATCCTGCATGTCGCCCTCGTTCTGGGCCGGCTCGACGGTACGTTATCTACAGGGAGATCATGATCGACTTCATCGTCACGGAACCGGTCGGAGCGTGTGCCAGGCCCGTCACAACTAGCCACCTCACTGGCCTGTCGCCCGAAACCCGGCCGATACGCACAGCGGGAACGAACCCCCGCCGGAGCCACCTCTTTTTGTAGGGCACCTACAACACCGGGTCGGCACATCGGTGAGTGGCCGCCAGCGACAAGGACTCCCCTCGAAGGGTTAGGTAGAGACGTGCTTGCGATCCTCGCGCCTGGACAGGGTGCACAGACCCCCGGACAGCTCCGTGCGTGGAGCGGCCTCCCCGGGGCGGAGGACAGGCTGCGCTGGTGGTCGGCCGCGGCCGGCATCGATCTGCTGGAGGTCGGCTGCGAGGCACCCGCCGAGACCATTCGCGACACCGCGATCGCCCAGCCGCTGATCGTCGCCAGCGGGCTGCTCGCCGCCGAGCAGCTCGGGCTGACGATCACCACACCCGTCGGGACCGACTCCCTGGTCCTCGCCGGCCACAGCGTCGGCGAGATCACCGCCGCCGCGCTCACCGGCGTCCTGTCGGCCGAGCAGGCGCTGGTCCTCGTGGCGCTGCGGGGCCGCGCGATGGCCGAGGCGTCCGCCCAGGCGCAGACGGGAATGACCGCCCTGCTCGGCGGGGACCCGGACGCCGTCACCGCTCGGCTGGATGAGCTGGGCCTGACCGCCGCGAACCGCAACGGCGCCGGCCAGATCGTCGCCGCCGGCACCGCGGCGGACCTCGCCCGGCT
>NZ_JALKFU020000779.1 GCF_023242965.2 Frankia sp. AgKG'84/4 | reverse complement strand
GGCGGCGGCTTCTCGGCCGGTCGGGTCGGCGACGGGCTCGGCGACGAAGGGCGGGGTCTCGGTGAGGCGGACGGGGTCGCCGAGCGGGTCGAGCCCGGGACCGCGCCATCCGGCGTGCGAAGCGGCGCCACCACCGGGGCGCTCGGATGCTTCGGATCCGGCGCGCCGTTGAGCAGGTTTACGAGCAGGATGCCGGCGAGTACGGCGAGGATCGCGATGACGCCCGCCCAGACGCCGCGCAACCGCTCGGGACCGCGCGACGGGGCCCGGCGTCGTCCCGGGGCGTGTATGCCGTGCGTCATGCGGGCTCTACTCCCCGCCCTGGCCCCGGCGGCCGGACCGGGCCGCCCGGCGCTGGTCGCGCAGCCGCCGCAGCCGCCGGACCAGCATCGGATCGGCGATCATCGCGGCCGCCGAGTCGATCAGCCGGTTGAGGATCTGGTAGTAACGCGTCGAGGACAGGCCGAACTCGGCGCGGATCGCCTCCTCTTTGGCGCCGGGATGACGCCACCAGCCCTGCTCGAAGGCGAGGATGCGGCGGTCCCGGTCGGACAGCCCGGTGGGCGGCCCGCCGGCCCCGCGGGGCGGCTCGGCGGGCAGGGGAGCGGCTGCCTGCACAGCGGGACCTCCTCGAGACGCGGCGGAGACAACGGGCGCGGCCAGGCGTTGGACTGCCACGCCCGGTATGGTGCGCCGCCCACTATTTCACCCCCTGGGTCCGACAATCCCGCTCGTCCCCCTCGATGGGCCGTCGCGGCTCCACCCGTGCCGTAGAGGGACGATCCCGCGCAACGGGGACGGTCCTCGCCGGGACGGTTCTACGCTGGTTCGATGAGCCGGCGATTCACCCGCACGACCGAGGACTTCGACTGCCTCGTCTGCGGCGCGTCGGTGCGCGGTGACGGCTACACCAACCACTGTCCGCGTTGCCTGTGTTCGCGGCACGTCGACGTGCATCCCGGTGACCGCGCGGCTGACTGCGGCGGGGTGATGCGGCCCGTCGCGGTCGAGGCCCGCGCGCACGACACAGTGCTCACGCACGTCTGCGAGCGGTGCGGCCACCGTCGCCGCAACCGCACCGGGCCGGCCGACGACAGCGAGGCGCTGCGCGCCGGGGGGGGCCGCGCCCCGCG
>NZ_JALKFU020000778.1 GCF_023242965.2 Frankia sp. AgKG'84/4 | reverse complement strand
GGCGGCACCCGGCGCGGAGCGGGCGAGCGCCGCGACGATGGCCGCCGCGGTCCGCGGTCCGATGCCCGGCACCCCGGCGATCTCCTCGGCGCTCGCCGCACGCACCTTCGCCACCGAGCCGAAGGTCTTCAGCAGCGCCTTGCGCCGGGTCTCGCCGAGCCCCGGCACCTCGTCGAGGGCGGAGGCCACCATCGCGGTGGAGCGCTTCTGCCGGTGGTAGGTGATCGCGAAGCGGTGCGCCTCGTCCCGCACCCGCTGCAGCAGGTACAGCGCCTCCGAGGTGCGCGGCAGGATCACCGGCTCGGCGTCGCCGGGCAGCCACACCTCCTCCAGGCGCTTCGCCAGCCCGCACAGCGCCACCCCGCCCGGGCCGGCGTCGATCCCGAGTTCGTCGAGGGCGCGGGCGGCGGCGGCGACCTGCGGCGGGCCGCCGTCGACGACCACGAGGTTCGGCGGGTAGGCGAACCGGCGGGGCCTGCCCGTCTCCGGGTCGATCGGCTGCCCGCGCCCGGTGTCCTCGCCGTCCACCCCGGTCGCGCCGGGGGCGCCACCGGTCCCGGATCCCGTCCCGCCGTCGCCGTCAGCGACATCGCCGTCAGCGACATCGCCGTCAGCGCCATCGCCGTCAGCGCCATCGCCGGTGATGCCGACGAGCTCGCCGGTGCGAACACGTTCGGCGAGGTAGCGGGAGAAGCGCCGGTGGATCGTCTCGTACATGCTCGCGACGTCGTCCTGGGCGGTGCCGCGGATGGAGAACCGGCGGTACTCGGCCTTGCGGGCCAGCCCGTCCTCGAAGACAACCATGCTCGCGACGACGTTGGTGCCCTGGATGTTCGACACGTCGTAGCACTCGATGCGCAGCGGTGCGTCCGGAAGTTCGAGGGCCTCCTGCAGCTCGGCCAGCGCGCGGCTGCGCGCCGTCAGGTCGCTGGCCCGTTTCGTCCGGTGCAGCGCGAGGGTCTGGCGGGCGTTGCGCTCGACGGTCTCCAGCAGGGTGCGCTTGTCTCCCCGGCGGGGCACCCGCAGTTCCACCCGGCCGCCGCGGACCTCCCCGAGCAGCTCGGCCACGGCGTCGGCGTCCGGCGGCAGGACGGGCAGCAGGATCTCCCGCGGCAGGCCGCTGCCGGCGAGGTCCGCCGC
>NZ_JALKFU020000102.1 GCF_023242965.2 Frankia sp. AgKG'84/4 | reverse complement strand
GGGCGGACCCCCGCGCTCGCCGAGGTGGCCGCCGCGGTGTGGGCGCAGCGCCGCATCCGGGTCCGCTACCAGCGCTGATCCCAGGCCATCCCGGGCCCGACTGATTCGAGCTGGCAACCACGGCGGCGGCGCGGCGGCGCACGGGCACGGGCCGACACCCTCGTCGCGCTGTGTGACCACTCGCGGGCTCGGGAGACGCGGCAAAAGGCCCGAATCCGCCAGGCCGAAGCGTCCTGCCCCCGCGGGGGCACTCTCGTGCCGGCACCCTCATGCCCCGCCTAATGGCACAACGAGTTCCACATCGCGGCCGCGAACACTAGTCTCACGTGGGTGACATCGGGCTATCCGCGACGCGGAGGACAGCAGCGCGGACCCGGTGCCGACGCCCTGGCCCCAGTACGCCGCCCGACGCCGCTACGGTGTCGGAGAGCGACGGTTCATGATCATCCGGGCACGCGGGCCCGGCCGGCGGGGACATCGCGCCGGCTCGCCCGCACGGATTCGGACGACGGCCGCCCGGCGCAGGCCGCGATGGTCGAGGAGGCCGCGATGGTCGAGGAGGCCGCGATGGTCGAGGAGGCCGCGATGGTCGAGGAGGATGAGGTGCACGGTGTCACGACGACCCCCACACCCGCGATGGCACCATCCGCGCCGAGGACCGGAGAGTTCGCGGTGACCGTGGCACCACCCGCGTCCCACCGGGCGCCGGCCGAGCACGGGCGGGCGGCATGATCCTTCGGGCTCGCCGCATCGAGCGGCTGGAGGAACATCCCAACCTGCGCGGCATCCTCGGCATCCTGGCTCAGCTCGTGCACACCTCGGACACCGAACTCGGCGCGCTCGCCGGCGCCTGGCGCAACTCCGGCTACCTCGCCGCCGCCCGCGACAAGGCGCTCTCCCCCGACTCGCCGCTGATCGTCGAGGTGCTCGCCGCGTTCGACGCGCTCAGCGCGATCTACGCGGACGACCTCGCCGGCGCGGACTACGTCACCGTCGAGCCGTCGGTCGCGGCCACCGCGCTGCGGGCGATGCGCGACGCCGTCGCCGCGTCCTACTCCCGGCCGATCCTGGGCCGCGCCGAGTACGCCGCGCTGATGCGCCCGTGGCGCGCCGTCTACCCGCGGGCCCGCTCACACGAGCCGGACCTCGGCCCGGCCGCCGCGGACGTCAAGCGGGTGCTGGCCGCCCTGCCGGTCCTCGCCGGGCGCTGCCACGACCCCGACAGCCTCGAGGTCTTCGACGGCCTGCTGGTCAGCGCGCTGACCAGGGACGACGGCGCGCACCAGCAGGCGATGGACGCCGCGTTCGCCAGTGCGGTCGTCACCGGCCGGCGACGGGTATGGACGCTGGTTCGCCGCAGCGCCGCCGAGGGCTTCTGGCGGCTGTGCCCGGACTGCCGGGGCCGCCGGCTGGCCACCGAGTCCAGCGAGGACCACCGGGTGATGGAACTGTGCGCGGACCTGGCGTGCGCACTGCTCGTCGAGGACCTCCTCGACCCCGACCAGTTCTCCCAGCTCACCCGCCCGCTGCACACGCTCATCCCGTTGCAGCACCGCGGCGGCGGCTGAACCACCGCCCCGACGCCCCGGCGCCGGTGTCGCGGCGCGGGCGATAGACGATCAGACGCGCGGCGCTCGGCGAGATCACGATGCGTTCGACGCCCTCGGTGACCTCGCCGTCGCACGCGAACGGCAGCGCCCCGGCCTGGGCCGAGGAGATGAGCACGCGTTCCACGGTGCGCTGTTCGTAGACCCGGCTGCGCCCGAGCCGGCCGGTGAGCACGCCGCCGACGAGACGCAGCCGCGCCGCCGGCGCCGCCGCGTCCACGACGCGCAGGTCGAGCTTGGCCTCGTCGAGGCGGCTGCGGTAGGTCGGCGCGAAACCGTCGGGATGGTAGACCCCGTTCCCGACGAAGATCAGCCAGACCCGTCGGCGCTCGCCGTCGATCTCGACGTCGAACGGCGGCTCGTTGCGCAGCACCCAGCACAGCGCGATGATCATCGCCGGCCATTTGCCGAGGCGGCGCTCGAAGCGCTCCCGCACGGCGACCATGTCCGGATAGCCGCCGAGGCTCGCCGTGTTCACGAAGACGCGGGAGAACCGGTCGAACCCCGCCGAGATGCCGTCGGCCCGGCCCAGGTCCACGGCGACCGCCGAACCGGTCAGGATCGCCTGCACCGAGTCGCCGGCACCGGCCAGGCCCAGGTCCGCGGCGAAATGGTTGAGCGTGCCAGCGGGGAAGACAGCGAGCGGCGTGCCGCGAGCCAGCGCCAGCTGTGCCGCGGAGTTGATGCTGCCGTCGCCGCCGGCGACACCAAGCACCCGTGACGAGTCCGCCGCGGTCGCCAGGGCCGCGTCCATGTCGTCCGCCGGCCCGACCTCGACGACCTTCGCCCGGGGCAGATCGGCCCGCAGGACGGCCAGCAGGTCGCTGTGGTTGCCCTGGCCCGACCGGGCGTTGACGACGACGGTGAGGCCCTCCCCCTCGGGCAGGGCGGGCGCCCAGGCCGACGCCGGGCTCGCTCGCGCCGGCACCCACGGCCGGCGCGGCATGACCTTCGTGGTCAGCAGCGCGGCGCCGACACCGAGCGCGGCGCCCGCCAGCACGTCCCCGGGATAGTGCACCCCGACGTACACCCGGGAGAACGCCACCGTCGCGGCGAGCGCGGCCACCGGCACGGCGGCACCCGGCGAGTCGAGCGCGACCCCGGTCGCGAAGGCGGCGGCGGAGGCGGCGTGCCCGGACGGGAACGAGAACGTCGTGAGATCCCGGGACAGCCGCCGCAACGCGGGAATGCCGTGCGTCGGCGGCCGGTCCCGGCGGAACACCACTTTCGCCGGGCCGTTGGCGAGCACGCTCGCCGCGCCGAGGGCGAGCAGGCCGCGCGCGGCCGCCGGGCGCCGTCGCCCCTTCGTCGCCCCCAGCGCCCCCGCCACGCCCCACCACAACAGGCCGTGGTCCGCGGCGTGCGAAAGCCGCGGCAGGACCGGGTCGAGCAGCGGCCGCCCGTCCGCCAGGGAGGCGAACAGCGAGCTGTCGGCCCGCAGGAACGCCTCGGCAAAGGTCCGGGCGAGTTCGAGGTCGCGGCGCATCAACCGCCGCGCGCGCCGGCCGACCGGCGCGGCGCCGGGCACCCTCGCCCCCGGGTCGGCCTGCCACCACCGGATCAGACGACTGACTGACGGGTCCACCGATCTCGCCACCACGCCGGCACCGTACCCGCCTCGGCGGCGCTTCGATCACCCCGGGCGGACGTCACACCCGCCCGGGGCCGACCGCGTCGGTCAGACCGGGACGCGCCCAGCCTGGCCGCTGGCACGCCGCGGCACCGGCGGGCGTGGGACGGGCACCGGCCGCGGCGGGACCCGGCGCGGCTCGACCGTGCGGCCGGTCGGCAGGATCTCCCCCGTGTCCTCGAAAAGGATCACGCCGTTGCACAGCAGGCTCCAGCCCTGGTCCCAGTGCTGGCGGGTGACCCGCGCGGCATCGCGGTCCGCGCCGTCGGCGGCAGGGCACGGCGGCGAATGGGTGCAGCCCCGGGGCGGCGGGGCGGCCGTGCGGGGGGCCGCGGCGCCGACGGGGAGCTCGGCACCGCGCAACGGGGCCGCGCTGGAGGAGGGCTTCGGGTCGTCGCGCAGCGCCATGGGCGCCTGCGCCTCGTCTGGAACACGAACACCTTGCACGGGCACCAGACGTTACGCCTCCTCGTAAGAAGCGTCACAGCGAGGCGCGCGCGACGGGGTTGGCGTGTCTGTCCCGCTGGTTGCCCCTACCGGACACAACCGCCCCTGACCAGGGCGGACGGACAACACGACAGGTAGACGGCCCACGGGAGAGACCACCCACTGTCCACAACGAGGCACCGGTACCGGGACGGTATGAGCAGCTCTGTAGGTTACGAACCTGCGGCCGAGCGATCCGTGGCGGCGGCCGCCAGAATGGCTCGCGTCGGTCCCACCGCGTTCACATACCTAGATCAGCATCGGCGAGGCCGCCGGCTGGCCGGGCACCGGTGCGGACGGCCGCCAGCGACGGTCGCGGACCCACCCGGCCATGGAGGGGGTACGACGATGGAGGGTGCCACGGGCATCGGTACCGGCGCCGCCGCGGGAGCCCAGGGCAGGCGCGCGGGGGTCGAGCAGGTCGCGGCCGTCGACCCTGCCCGGCCGGTCGACCCTGCCCGGCCGGTCGACCCTGCCCGGCCGGTCGACATGGCCCGGGTCGTCGAGGTCTCGGTCGTCATGCCGTGCCTCAACGAGGAGGACTCCGTCGGCGTGTGCGTCCGCAAGGCCCTCGACGGGCTGGCGATGGCGGGCGCCGTCGGCGAGGTCGTCGTCGTCGACAACGGATCGACGGACGGCTCGGCCGGGGTCGCCGCCGCGGCCGGCGCCCGGGTCGTGCCCGAGGCACGACGCGGTTACGGCAACGCCTACCGGGCCGGTTTCGCCGCCGCCCGCGGCCGGCTCATCGTGATGGGCGACGCCGACGACACCTACGACTTCTCCGACCTGTCCGCGCTGCTCGCGCCGCTGCGCGCCGGGCGGGCGGACTACGTGCTCGGCTCGCGCTTCGCCGGGGAGATCATGCCCGGGGCGATGCCCTGGCTGCACCGCTACGTCGGCAACCCGGTGCTCACCGGCATCCTCAACCGCCTGTTCGACGTCCGTTCCTCCGATGCCCACTCCGGGATGCGGGCCTTCAGCCGCGAGGCGTACCTGCGGATGCGGCTGCGCTGCGAGGGGATGGAACTGGCCAGCGAGCTGGTCATCGCCGCCGGGCGGGCCGGACTGCGGATCGAGGAGGTGCCGATCACCTACCATCCCCGGGTCGGCGACTCGAAGCTGCACTCGCTGCGGGACGGCTGGCGGCACCTGCGGTTCATGCTGATGCTCGCGCCGCGGCACCTGTTCGTCCTGCCCGGCCTCGTTCTGCTCGGGCTCGGCCTGCTCGGCCAGGCGGTGCTGCTGCCCGGCGCCCTCGACGTCGGGTTCCACCGCCTGGACCTGCACTTCTCGGTCCTGTTCGCGCTGCTCGCGCTGCTGGGCTGGCAGCTGGTGCTCCTCGGTGTCTGCGCCGACGTGCACAACCACGCCGTCGGCTGGGCCGAACGCCGGCGCTGGCCGCTACCGCTGGTGCACAAGCTGTTCACCCTCGAACGCGGGCTGCTTCTTGGTGGCGGCCTGTTCGCCGTCGGGTTCGTCGTCGACACCGTCGTGCTCATCCGCTGGCTGGCCAACGACATGGGGGTGCTCAACGAGATGCGCCCCGCGCTGCTCGCGATGACCCTGATGGTGCTCGGCGCCCAGACCGCGTTCGGCTCGTTCTTCCTGCGCCTGCTGAGCGCCGGTCCCAGCGGCGAGCACCAGCGGGTCAGTGGGCGTCCCAACGGGAACCCGCGGGACCGTTCCGGCGGCCTGTCGCGGGTCGGGGGCCATCCTGAGGACGCGGACCAGCCGGCCGAGGCCGTCGGGTTCTGACGGACGACGCACCCGGGATGGCCGACCAGGGCGTGTACCCCGACCTCGCGACCGCTGCGCCGCCCGGTCCGGGCGCGGACGCCCCGGTCCTGCTCAGCGGGGCGAGCGGGGCGGGTGGAACGGACCCGCCGGTGGCCGGCGCGCGTCGGCGCGTCCTGCGGCACCTGCCGTTCGCCGTCCTCGCCGTCGCGGGGCTGTGCCTGCGTGCCCTCACCGCCTACGCCTACCGACCCGCCTTCGAGTTCAGCGGCGACTCGTACGCCTATCTACGCCTGGCGCCGCTGCACGCCCCCGACCCGATGCGCCCGGCCGGCTATCCGGCGTTCCTGCGCCTGCTGTCGTGGACCGACAGCCTCTGGTGGGTCACCGTCGTCCAGCACGCCGCCGGGCTGGCCCTCGGTGTCGCCCTGTACATGCTGCTGGTGCACCGCCGGGTGGCGGCGCCGATCGCCGCGCTCGCCGCCGCTCCCGTCCTGCTCGACGCCTACGAGCTCGTCCTCGAGCACTACGTGATGGCCGAGACGTTGTTCGCCGTCCTCCTCGTCGGCGCGATCATGACGCTGACCTGGTCAGGCCGGCCGTCGGTGTGGGCGTGCGGGCTCGCCGGGCTGCTGCTGGCCGCCGCCGGCCTGGTCCGCACGATCGGCATCCCCGTGGCCGTGCTCGTCCTCGGCTACCTGCTGCTGCGCCGCGTCGGCCGGCTGCGCCTGGCCACCTTCGCCGTCGCCGTCACCGTGCCGCTGGCAGCCTACGCAAGCTGGTTTCACGACGCCCACGGAAAGTTCGCGCTGACCGGCGGCGATGCCGTGTGGACCTACGGCCGGGTGGCGCCGATCGCCGACTGCGACCGGCTGCACCTGAGCCCGGCGCAGCTCGTGCTGTGCTCGCCGCATCCCGTCGCCGAACGGCCCGATCCCAGCTACTACGTCTGGAACGGCAACAGCCCACACTGGCGGCTGCCCGGCTCCGCCGACGAGCAGGACGCCCTGCTGCGCGACTTCACCAAGCAGGTGATCCGCCACCAGTTCGGCGACTACGCGCGGATGGTCGGCGCCGAGATCGTCCACTACCTCCGGCCCGGGCGCCCGATCGGGCAGCGCGACTGGCCCGACGCGACCTGGCGCTTCCCCACCGGCCACGAGCCGCGCTACCTGCACAACAGCGAGCCGCTGCTCGCGTTCCACGGCGACGGCGCCACCCGGGTCACCGAGGAACCGGCCGCCGGCCACCTGCGCGGCTACCAGCGCTACGGGTTCACCCCCGGCCCTGTCCTCGCCGGGCTGCTCGCCCTGGCGCTGATCGCGATCGTGGTCCCGGCGCGGCGGCGCGCCCCGCGGCTCGGGGTGCGCGGCGCGCCCGCCCGGCGCCGCTGGCGTGACCAGACCGTCGAACACCGGCGGCTGCGCGCCGACATCGCGCTGCTCGCGGCGGCCGGCCTGACGATGCTCGTGGTGCCCGCGGCGACCGTCTGCTTCGACTACCGGTACCTGCTGCCGGTGCTCGTGCTCTTCCCCCCGGCCGCCGCCCTCGCGACCCGCCGGCTCGTCCTGGTCCGCCGATCCCGCCGCGAGCCGGACGAGGTCATCGCCGACTCCCTGTGGGCTCCCAGCCTCCCGCCGGCCACCCGCTCTGAGGCCACCCGCTCCGAGGCCGCCCGCCCTGACCCGGACCGGACCGCGCCCGCCACGGCTGCGCCGCCCGGCGCATCGGCTCTGGAAGACCTCTCGGCCCGGCCAAACCCGCCCACCGTGCCGTCACCGGGCGACACGACGCCGGGTCCGCCGGCCGGACGCCGCCGGCACCGCCGCTGAGGGCACCTGCCCGTCAACGTGACCAGGACAGGCCGAGCCGGGGTGCCTCCATCGCCGGGCAGGTGTCCATCACGACGGCCAGGCCCGCCTCCTCGGCACGCGCCGCGGCCGCCTCGTCGCGAACACCGAGCTGCAGCCACACGCTTCCAGCCCCGATCTTCACCGCCTCGTCGACCACCGGCCCCGCCAGCTCGGAGCGGACGAACACGTCCACGACGTCCACCGGGAACGGGATGTCACTGAGGCTGGCGTAGCCCCGCTCCCCCGCGATCGTCGGCGCCGACGGGTGGACCGGTACGACCCGCTTGCCGTTGCGGCGCAGGTAGTCCGCGATCGAGTACGCGGTCCGCCCCGTGTTCGCGGACAGCCCGACGACCGCCCAGGTCTCGGTGTCGGCCAGCAGGTGGCGGATGGTGGCGTCGGCTCCGTAGCGCATGCCCCAGGTCAACAGCGGCGACGGCCGGCGTCATCCGGCCACCGCCCGATCGGCGGGGCTGATCGCCTGCCGGCGGTCGGTATCGTCTCGGGGCGGATGCCCGACCAGCGCGGCGGGCCGGTCCTGGAGGCAACATGGACGACGTCGCGGCCGTGGTGTTCGATCTCGATGGTGTCCTGGTCGATTCCGAGCAGGTGTGGGACGAGGTGCGCCGGGCCTACGTCCACGAGCGGGGCGGGCGCTGGGAGGCGGACAGCACCCGCCGGATGATGGGCATGAGCACCGCCGAATGGTCCGGCTACCTGGCGAGCCTCGGCGTGCCCGGCACCGCGCAGGACATCGCCGCCGACATCGGGGGCGCCATCGCCGAGCGGTACGGCTCGGCCGCGCCGCTGCTGCCCGGCGCCGCCGACGCCGTGCGCGCGCTGGTGTCGCTGGCTCCCCTGGGCGTCGCCAGTTCGTCGCCGCGGGCGCTCATCGAGCTGGTGCTCGCGCACGCCGGGCTCACGGACCACTTCGTCGAGGTCGTGTCGTCGGAGGAGGTCGCCCGGGGCAAACCGGCGCCGGACGTCTACCTCGAGGCGGCCCGGCGCCTCGGCGTGCCCGCCGCCGGCTGCGTCGCCGTCGAGGACTCCAGCAACGGGCTGCGCGCCGCCGCGGCCGCCGGCATGGCCGTCATCGCCGTCCCGAACCGCCACTTCCCCCCGGACGCCGAGGCCCTGCGTCTGGCCGCGGTCACCATCGTCTCGACCGCCGAGCTCACCCCCGCCGTCGTCCACGCCGCCGCCGCGGCCCACCACCCCGCCTGATCCCCGCGCCCAGGCACCAGGCGCCCAGGCACCAGGCGCCCGCGCGCCGCCGCCAGCCGGTCGCCGAGGTCTCGGCGGCGGTGCGTGGCAACGGGGCTTCCTGTCGCTTCGACAGGGATAAATCGGCCGCCAACCCTTGTCGAGGAGTCAGGGAGGCGTTCTCCCACGACCCCTCTCGACAAAACGGACCGCGTTGAGCTGCCGCCGCCGGCGCGGCCTCGGGCGCCCGGGTGTGGGGCGAAGGGCCGTCGCCGGGGCGACGGGAGGCATAGGATCTTCACGTGGACAACCTGGACGTCGTCCTCGCCCAGGCCGGGCATCGCGGGCCGGGGGCGAGGCCGTCACGAGCCGCGGGCAGCCGGCGGTGAGCGACAAGCACGAGGTCACCCTGTCGGCGTCGGCCGAGCGGGATCTGGCCAAGCTGGCCGAGCTGACCCGCAGCGAGGTGCGCAGCTTCCTGGACGGGAAGCTGCGCGAGGACCCCCGCAAGGCCGGCACCCCGATTCCCGGCGAGCAGGTCGGCATGTTCGAGGCGACGACGCGGACCTGGCGGGTCCTCTACCGCGTGGACGCCAACACCAGCACCGTGCGGGTCATGGTCATCGGACCGCGCGGTGCGCGCACCCGCGTCCTGCCCGCGGCCAACCGCTCCGGCACCGCCGCCGGCTGGCGCCGCATCTGACGGCGACGGACCGGCGACGAGCCCGGCCGGGCGTCAGGAGACGTTGACGCCGAAGTCGAGGGCGATGCCGCGCAGGCCGGTGGAGTAGCCCTGGCCGACGGCGCGGAACTTCCACTCACCGCCGTAGCGGTACAGTTCACCGAAGATCATCGCGGTTTCGGTGGACGCGTCCTCGGTCAGGTCGTAGCGGGCCACCTCGGCGCCGGTGGCCGCGTCGGCGATGCGGATGAACGCGTCGCGGACCTGGCCGAAGGTCTGCCGCCGGGTGTCGGCGTCGTAGATCGAGACCGTGAAGACGACCTTCGCGGCCTGCGAGGTCAGCGCGCGCAGGTCGACCGTGACCTGCTCGTCGTCGCCGCCACCGCCGCCGACCAGGTTGTCGCCCTGGTGCTGGACCGCGCCATCCGGGCTGACCAGGTTGTTGAAGAAGATGAAGTAGCCGTCGGAGAGCACCCGACCGGCCTCGTTCACGACGATCGCGCTCGCATCGAGGTCGTAGTCAGCCCCGCTGGTCTGACGGACCTTCCAACCCAGCCCCACCGTCACGACCGTGAGGTTGGGGGCGACCTTGCTCAGCGAGACATTCCCGCCTTTGGACAGCGACACCGACGTCATGGCACCACCCTAGTACCGATGACGTGACAGGCCACTCACACCTTCGCGGTCCGGACGTCCTCGGACGATCAGGGCTCGGCGCCCGGCGGCGCCCAGCCGGGCGGAAAACCTGGCCCGGCTGGGCGGCGAGCCCGTCAGCGAGGGTCGGCGAGCCGCCAGCGGTCGGGCCGGCCGGCGTCGACCTGGGCCACGCCGGTCGCGCCCAGGCTCGCGAGGTAGGCGAGCGTGTCGAACACCGCGGTCCGCAGCGCGACGCCGGTGAGCTTGCACAGCGGGCGGCGCCAGCTCACCCACGCGGCCAGCTCCCAGGGCGTGCTGGCGCCGGCGCGCAGGCCGGCGACCAGCTCGGCGAGCCGGCCGCCATGCAGCGCGTCAAGATCGGCGAGGCGGTGCTCCAGGGCGGTGAAGCGGTGCTCGTGCGCCGGCAGCACCTCGGCGACGTCGAGCTCGCGCAGCCGGGCCAGCGACCGCAGATGGTCGCCGAGCGGGTCGGGGTTGTCCTCGCTCGGCGGCGGGGTGCCGACCGCGGTCACGGGCAGGACGTGGTCGCCGGAGAGCAGCAGCCGGTTCACGGGCTCCCAGAAGCAGAGATGTCCGGGCGAGTGCCCGGGGGTCCACAGCGCGCGCAGGTCCCAGCCGGGGACGTCGGGGCGCGCGCCGTCCTCGAGCAGGACGTCCGGGCGGGCCAGATCGCGCAGGGCCAGCTGGCCAGCGCCGGGCAGCGCCTCGGTGACGTCGGCGGGCACGCCGGCGCGGGCCAGCGTCGCCGCGAGGCGGTCGGCGGAGCCCTGCTCCATCCGGTCGAGCAGCGCCGCATCGAGGGGATGCAGGGACATCCAGGCACCGGAGGCCGCCCGGACCCGACCCGCCAGCCCGTGGTGGTCGGGATGCGCGTGGGTGACGATGACGCCCCGCACCTCGGCGACCGACGTGCCGATCGCGACCAGGCCGGCGCAGAGCGCCTCGAAGGTCCCGTCGTCATCCCAGCCGGCGTCGATCAGATAGGGCCCGGCGGGCGACTCGAGGACATGGACGATCGTGTAGGCGGGGCGGGCGACGGGCAGCGGGACGGGCAGGCTCCACAGCCCGGGCCGGACCTGCTCCAGGGCCGGGACCGTACGGGCGGCGGGCCGGGTGGGCGACGGTCCGGCGCGGCGCTGCGCGGGCGGCGACACGCGTCGCCCGAGGTCGGACATGGTCAAGGTCGCGTCCCTCCAGCGGGTTCGGGTCTCGGCGGCGGGGGCCGCGCGACGACGCACCCACCACGCGCCGAATCCGAGGTGAGCGTACCCACCGTGCGCACGGTGATCGGCATGCGAGAACGGCCGGGTGGGCGGAGACACACCGTGCGCACGGGTCCGCCCGCGGCCGACCGGGGGTCACCGCCGCCGCCACGCGGCGCGGATGAGGTGACGGAGATCCCCGCTGGACAGGGCTCCCCGCATCCGCGGCCGGTGGGCGGGCGACCGGGGAGCGCCACGCCACGCGGCCGCCTGTCCGCCCGCCCGCCCGGCTCGGTGACGGATCGTCCGGGCTCTGCGCACGGGCGCTCGTCACCGTCCACCCACCCTCGAGGAGGGCACTGCGAACCCGGGCGGATGGCGCGAGTCCGGGCGCCGGCGTACCCCACCCGTGGGCCGGACGGGGATGCGGGCGCACTGCATCCCGCGGCGCGGCCCGGCCATGGATCGCGACCGCAGGCCCACCGCGGCCATCCCCGGCGGGCAGCCGGACACTGTCCGGTACGTGGCCAGAGTGGATCGCGCGGGCCAACGCCCGACCAGGGATTTCTCTCCACGTACGGACAGGACCAGGTGAGGACACCGGCCGGAAGCTTGGCGATCGGGCATGGAGCTGAGAAGATGGAAGAAGCCGCCCGGCACCCCCCGAGCCGGGCGGCACCATCATGTGCGCGGCGGTCTTGCGGCGGTGGCCCGGTTGGCCGATCGGTTCCGTCGCGATGATCGGCCGCGCGGGGCCTGGGCAGGTGGCGGGACGCCGGCTAGGCCGGGCAGGGCAGCACGGCCAGCGATCCCGATGCCTGCGCACGTCGGTTGTTCAGATCGGTGACGGTGGCGGTGAAGGTGATCGTCCCGGTGTCCCGCGTCGCGGCGAGCGGGGCGGTCCAGGTCGAGCGGTCGCCCGACTGCGGGCCGAGGGTCATCACCGCGTTCCGCGTCTGCCCGTCGGGCAGGGTGGCGATCAGCTGCACTGCGAAGATGCCGGTGCCGTCCTCGGCGGTGACCGTCACCGTCGAGCGGGAAGCGTCCGCGTCGGCGCCGGCAGCGGGGCTCGGCGACGGCGGGCAACCCGCGCGCACCACGGCCTCCGGCACGTTCGTCACCGCGGCGATCCGTGGTGAGCCGTCCACGCTCGCGGTGATCCGCACGTCGGCGCCGCCGACCCCGTTTTCCGCCCCGACCGGCACCGTCACGTCGACCGGGCCCGCCGGCGCGGTGCCGCGATCCAGTGTGATCACCAGCGGGACGTCCGCGCCCGGCGCGACCCGCCGCTGCTTCGGCACGACGGCGAGCCAGGCGGGAGTGGCTCCGATGACGACGTCGACGGCCACCGTGCCCTCGCCGCGCAGGTCGAGCCGCCAGGTCGAGTCGACCGTGCCCAGATCGACGGAGGTGGCGCTCAGCCCAAGCACCGGCCCACTGGGCCGCGGCGCCACCGGCACCCCGGTGGCGTCCGCACCGGCGCGGGTGCCCGCACTCGGCGACAGCGACGGCGACAGCGACGG
>NZ_JALKFU020000777.1 GCF_023242965.2 Frankia sp. AgKG'84/4 | reverse complement strand
GGCCGGCGCCGCCGTCGGACTGATGCCGGCGTGGACGCGCTGGCCGCTGCGCCTGCCCTACCTGCCCGCCGTGGACGCCACCCTCGGCCGCGCCGCCGGCCACGGCATCGTCACCACGATCCGCTGGGCCACCCGCTCCCCCGCGTCACCGCCGACCTCCCCCGCCCACCGAGACGCGGCGAGCGGCCGTGGTCACTAGCGGCGTTCGAAGACCCAGGCGGCGGCGATCGCGGCGCCGACGATGACGGCGACGAGCAGGATGCCGGCGAGGACGAAGTAGCCGACGGTGGCGATGAGCGCGATGACGATCGGCAGGCCGGCGGCCAGCAGGAAGGGGCCGCGGGTACGCACGGGGGTGTTCGCCAGCGCGAACGCCCGGCGCGGGCCGGTCGTGCGGGCGACGTGCAGCTCGTCGGAGACGCTTGGCATGAGCCGGATCGTGTTCCAGCTCAGGGCGACGAACGCGAGGGTGAGCACCAGCGCGTACAGGAAACCGAACGCATGGCCGAAGGCGCTGAACGACGCGCCGGCGGCGATCACGGTGATGACCAGCGGGATGTACCAGGCGGTGGTGCGATCCTGGCGGGCCTGCCCGGCCAGGCGCCGCGCTTGGGCGAAGCGGTCCGCGCGCTTGCGGGTGCCGCGCCGGCCTGGGTCCGCCGACTCGCCGTAGTAGCCGTCCGTCATGATCCTTCGACTCCCCTCCACGCGGGCTGCCAGCGGGACCCGCCTCCCGCGGGGACATGCCGCAGCACCCCACGCCATTGTCCTCCACAAAGCCGTCGGCGGGGTGGAGATCGCCGGGGAGGTCCACTGTCGGGCGGTAGCGTGGGGGCCATGTGTCGCAACATCACCGAGCTGCGAGGCCTCGAGCCGGCGGCGACGAACGAGGAGATCGAGGCGGCTGCCCGCCAGTTCGTCCGCAAGGTCGGCGGGGTCCGCCGCCCGTCACCGGCGTACGACGCGGCCGTGGACAGCGCCGTCGCGGAGATCGCCGCGTCCGTGCACCGGCTGCTGGACACTCTGCCCGCCCGCCGCCAGCCACCGGCGACCGTGCCGCCGCTGCGCCGCCCTGAGGTTCGGGCCCGCCTCGGTCACTGAGTGCCGGCCGCGCTCAGCCACGCGATCGGGGGCCTGGCC
>NZ_JALKFU020000776.1 GCF_023242965.2 Frankia sp. AgKG'84/4 | reverse complement strand
GGACGCGGCCGCGCCACCGGTGACCCCCGTGGCGCTGCCGTGGAGCGCGCTGGGCCGGGCGCTGCCGCCGGCGACGCCCGATCCGACCGGTGCGCACGACGACGACCCGGCCGCCGGCGGCGAGCTGGGACCCACCGATCTCGACGTGCTCGTCGACCTCATCCGCGACGCCGCCCGGCACACCGCCTACCAGCCTCAGCCGAGCCCCTGGCTGCCGGCGCTGAGCCCGCGGGTGGTCCTCGACGACCTCGACGAACTCCTGCGTGACAGTGCGGCGCGCGGCGTGCCGTACGCGCTGGTGGACCTGCCGCACCGCCAGCACCAGCAGCCGGTGTGCGCCGACCTGGCGACGTTCGGGCACCTCTACGTCCTCGGCGCGCCACGGTCGGGCCGCTCCCAGGCGCTGCGCACCCTCGCCGGCGCGCTGGCCCGCGCGCACACCTGCGCCGAGGTCCACCTCTACGGCATCGACGCCGCCGGCGGCGCACTCGCCGTGCTCGCCGACCTGCCGCACTGCGGTGCCATCGTGGGCGGAACCGACCTGGAACGGCTCGGCCGGCTCTGCGACCGCCTCGGCGCGGAACTCATCCGCCGCCAGCGTCTACTCGCCGAGTACTCCTGCGCCGGCCTGGACGAACTGCGCGCGGCGATGCCCGCCGAGGACGCCCCCGCCCACCTGTTCCTCCTCATCGACGGCTGGGACTCCCTCGCCGCGACCCTGCCCGAGCACGACGGCGGGCGGCTCTACGACGCCCTGCTCAGCCTGCTGCGGGAGGGCACCGGTGCCGGGATGCACCTGGTCGTCACCGCCGACCGGGGCCTGCTCGCGGGCCGCGCCGCCGGGCTGAACGACCACCGCGTCCTGCTGCGGATGGGTGATCGCGGTGACTACGCCGCGATCCGCGTCCCGCCGCAGCGCATCCCCGCCCACGTCCCGGCGGGCCGGGGCTGGCGGTCGGTGGACCAGGGGGAGATCCAGATCGCGCTGCTCGACCCCGACCCCGCCGGCCAGGCACAGGCCGAGGCGCTGCGCCGGATCGCCGTGCGGGCCGGCGGCCGGGATCGTGACGTGCCCGCCGAGCAGCGGCCGTTCCCCGTCGCCGCGCTGCCCGCGCCGATGGCCTTCGCGGCCGCCTTCGAC
>NZ_JALKFU020000775.1 GCF_023242965.2 Frankia sp. AgKG'84/4 | reverse complement strand
CGGCGGGCGCGGCGGGCGCGGCGGCGAGGTCCACGTCATGGCCGCGACCCGCCTCCTCGCCGACTGCCCGATCCGTCGGGGCGGCCCCGGGACGGGGCACCCGGTCGGCTAGTCTTCACCATGAGTATTGGCTAATCAACGCACCGTACATGGGTGTCGCGATAGGAGGGATGGCCTGCCATGCGGGTTGTCGTCGCGGGTGGAGCGGGTTTCCTCGGCAGCCACCTGTGCGAACGGTTCCTGGCCGACGGCGCTGAGGTGGTCTGCGTCGACAACTTCCTCACCGGCCGGCCGGAGAACGTCGACGCGCTGCGCGCCAACCCCGCGTTCCGCCTGCTGCGCCGCGATGTCACCGGGCCCGTCGATCTCGCCGGCCCGCTCGACGCCGTCGTGAACCTGGCCTCGCCCGCGTCCCCGGTGGACTACCGGGCGCTGCCGCTGGAGACCCTCGCGGCCGGCGCCTGGGGCACCGCTCGGCTGCTGGAGCTCGCCCGCCGCAAGGAGGCCCGCCTCGTGCTGGCCTCCACCTCCGAGGTGTACGGCGACCCGCAGGTCCACCCGCAGCCGGAGAGCTACTGGGGCCACGTCAACCCGGTCGGCCCGCGCAGCATGTACGACGAGGCCAAGCGGTTCGCCGAGGCGCTGACCACCGCCCACCGCGCCACCCACGGCACCCGAACCGGCATCGTGCGGATCTTCAACACCTACGGGCCGCGGATGCGGGCGGACGACGGGCGGGCCGTCCCCACGTTCGTGACCCAGGCGCTGGCCGGGGACCCGGTGACCGTCGCCGGTGACGGCGCGCAGACCCGGTCGCTGTGCTATGTCGACGACCTCGTCGACGGGCTGGTCCGGATGACCCGCGGGGACCATCCCGGTCCGGTGAACCTCGGCAACCCCGAGGAGCTGTCGATGCTGGACCTCGCGCGCCTCGTCGTAGGGCTGTGCGGCGACCGGGCGCCCGTCGCCTTCGTGCCACGGCCCCCGGATGATCCGAGCGTGCGGCGCCCCGACGTCTCGCTCGCGCTGGCGGAGCTCGGCTGGCGTCCCCGGGTCACCCTCGCCGACGGGCTCGCCCGCACCGTCGACTGGTTCCGCTCGCGCGCCGCCACCGCGCCTGCGGTGCCCCGCCAGCCCGGCC
>NZ_JALKFU020000774.1 GCF_023242965.2 Frankia sp. AgKG'84/4 | reverse complement strand
GCCGGGTGCCGCCGGCGCACCCGCGCCCGCCGTCAACGCGGCCACCGGTGAGATTCTCGACGACGCGCCGCCACCCGACCACGGCGGCGGCACCGCCGGCGACGCGACCGGTGGTCCCGACCACGTCGACGCGGGACGGACGCCATGACCACACCCACCCTTGAGCTCGCCATCATCACCGGCCTGTCCGGCGCGGGGCGCAGCACGGCGGCGAAGTGCCTCGAGGACCTCGGTTGGTTCGTCGTCGACAACCTGCCGCCCGCGCTGCTGTCCACGATGGCCGAGCTCGGCCATCGTTCCGGCGGCGCCGTCAGCCGGATCGCCGTCGTCGTCGACGTCCGCGGCCGGGCGTTCTTCTCGGACCTGCGGGCCGCGGTCGCCGCCCTCGACGCCCGCGGCATGCACCCGCGGATGCTGTTCCTGGAAGCCAGCGACGACGCGCTGATCCGCCGGTTCGATCACGTCCGCCGGCCGCACCCGCTGCAGGGCGACGGGCGGGTCGTCGACGGCATCGGCCGGGAACGGGCGCTGCTCGCCGAGCTTCGGGGCGAGGCCGACCTGGTGCTCGACACGACGGACCTGAACGTGCACGAGCTGCGGGCCAAGATCGACGCGGCGTTCGGGCAGCCGGACGCCCGCCGGCTCAACGCCACTGTCGTCTCGTTCGGCTACAAGTACGGGCTGCCGCTGGACGCCGACCTCGTCGCCGACTGCCGGTTCCTGCCCAACCCGCACTGGGTGGAGGAACTGCGCCCGTACACGGGCCGGGATCCACAGGTGCGCGACTACGTCCTCGCCCAGTCCGGCGCGGCGGCGTTCCTCGACCAGTACGCGGCGCTGCTGCGGCTGATCGGGGAGGGCTACGCGCGGGAGGGCAAGCGGTACCTGACGCTGGCGGTCGGGTGCACCGGCGGCAAGCATCGCAGTGTCGCGATGGCCGAGCAGATCGGCTCGCGGCTCGCCGCCGACGGCGTCGGGGTCCGGGTCGTCCACCGCGACCTGGGACGGGAGTGAGCGTGGGGCCCACCGATCCCTGCCGGCCCACCGATCCCTGCCGGCCCACCGCCGCCGGCCAGCGCGTGGCTGTCGGCCGGTCCGGTGCCGCCGGTCCGCCGATTCCCGCCGGTCCGCCGATTCCCGCC
>NZ_JALKFU020000773.1 GCF_023242965.2 Frankia sp. AgKG'84/4 | reverse complement strand
CGCACCAAATGCGCGTAAGCGCCCCGAAGCCCCCCCCCGGGGCCCCCCCCCCCCCCCCCACCCCCCCCGGCCGCCCCCCGGCGGTGGCGGCGGGCCGGGGGGCGGGGCGGCGCGCCAGCCTGAGCCGGGCGCCGTGGCCGCGCGGGCGTGGGTCGGCGGCGTCGGCATCGGATCGCCGAGGGTGCGCGGCTTCGCCGTGCCGTGCAAGGTCGCGACGCAGCCAATGGCAAGGCCGCCCGCCATGGCCAGCGTCCGGGCGCCCAGCCGGCCATCGACCCGCCACTCGCCGACGCCGGTGGGCCGAAACCGCAACACCAGCCTGGCGTCGCGCACCGGTGTCGGCATCGCCCCGACGAACGGCGCGGGGACGTTGACGGTGACGCCCAGGCTGGCCTCGTCGCCGCCGCGCAGGTGAAGGTCGAGGGTCGCCGCGTCCACGACCAGGCGCCGCCCCGGCCCGCGGGCACCAGCGGGCAGCGGTGGCCGCGGCAGCCACAGCACCTCGCCGACCGCGCCGGTGCCAGGCGGAACGCCGAACTCGACGTCGACCCGGTGCGGATCGACGTGGCCCGCGGGGGCCGCCAAGGTGATCTCGACGGGTTCCGCGCTGCCCGGCGCCGCGTCGATGACGGCGAGTTCGGCCGGCAGCGGCCCGAACGCGGCGGCCCCGACCGTGCCGGTCAGCTCGACCCGGAAGACCAGCGGCGCGGGCACCCCGGCGAGCAGGCTCACGCCGAGCAGCTGCGGGTGCGACCGCGGGTCCGCCAGGTCGACCGCGACGGGCAGCGACACCGGCTGGCCGGCGCCCCGGCTGTCGTAGTGACCCTGGAACCGCCATCGGGCGCCCGGCAGGATCAGCCCCCGCACGCGCACGCCGGCCCCCGGCCCGAGGGTCCGCCCGGCCCGCACCTGCCAGCCGTCGCCGGCCGGCTCATACCTGCCGGCCAGCGGAAACACGTCGCGCAGGCCGTGCCCCGGGGCCGGCGCGAACAGCAACCGGCCGTCGGGGTAAAGCGTCCAACCGGCGCGGGAGAACCGCCGGGCCACCGTCGGAGCGATCCCCGGCTCGGCGGCGCCGACGGTCAGGTTCTCCCCGGCCGCCGCGACGCCGACGCCGACGAGATGGCGGACCGGACGCGGGGC
>NZ_JALKFU020000772.1 GCF_023242965.2 Frankia sp. AgKG'84/4 | reverse complement strand
CGCCGCGACCGTGTCGGGCGACTCGGCGGTCCGTGCCTCGCTGGGCGCGGGCGCCTCGATGGTCGACGGCACCGGCGTGAACGCCTCGGCTCCGGACAGTCCGGCCGGGTCGGACGGCACCGACGCCTCGGACGCCTCGGACGCCTCGAACGCCTCGGACGGGTCGGCCGCATCGGGCAGGTCCGCCGGTTCGGCGGCGGGCGGCACGCTGTCAGCGGCCCACGGGAAGGCGGTTTCGGCGGAGGACTCCGCCGTGGTGGGCTCGATGGCGCTGGGCCACGAGCCGTCGGGCGGCGGGACCAGCGATGTTTCCGGGCTCTCCGGTTTCGGGTCCGCTGACATGGTCTGCTTCCTCTCTGGCTGGTGCTGCCTGGTGTTGCCGGGTCCTGCCTGATCTCGGCTGCCTGATCTCGGCTGCCTGGTGACGGCTACCCGCACCTGCGGCGCCGTCTGCCGCGGACGTCCCGCTCGGCCCGGCCCGCGAAGGTCCGGCTCGCCGGTACGTGGATGACGCGACCCCGCGGCGCCCCGGCGAGCGGGAGCAACCGCCGGTGCGCCGGCAATCAACCAACGCGAGGAGTTCACGTCCTGTTCCTCGAGACGCCGGTACCCCGCCATCATTGTTGATAACGCGATGTTCGGGGATGTGGATTAGCCGACTCCCGGCGCGCCCCAGGCCCCAGTCACCGACAGATCACCATATACCTGTACATAACGCACCTACCGCCTGGTCACTCCGCGGCATCGGTTTACTCACAGATAGGACAAGGCAAGACCACCGGCGGACAGTGGGAACTATCGCGTGTGGCGGGGCGGCGTCGGCTCGTTGTCGGTTACGGTGCCCTCAGCAGGGCCGATGCGTCAGGGGGTGGCGGATGTCGGAAGCCCGGATGCCGCAGGCCCAGCCGTCGGCGGCACGCCCGCCGGGCGCCGCCGGTGCGCTCGCGGGCTGGCACGGCGAGGAGCCGCTCGAAGGCGTGGCGACGCTCGCCGACCGGCTCGCCCGCGGCGAGCTGACCTCGCGGGACCTCGTCGAGGCCGCGCTCGGCCGGATCGAGGCGACCAGGTCGACCGTCAACGCCTTCCGCTGGGTCCGCGCCCGCGAGGCGCTCGAGGAGGCCACTGCCGCCGACGCCGCGCTGGCC
>NZ_JALKFU020000771.1 GCF_023242965.2 Frankia sp. AgKG'84/4 | reverse complement strand
GGCCACCGCCGCGCTGGCCCGGCTGCACGTCGACGGCGCCGCCGAGGTCGACTGGTCGGCCGCGTTCGCCGGGCGGCCGGTGCGCCCCACCGACCTGCCGACCTATCCCTTCCAGCGCCAGCGCCACTGGCTGGACCGGCCCGCGGCCCTCGCCGCCGCCACACTGAGTGACGCCATCTTGAGTGACGTCAGGGGTGCAGGCGAGCCGGCCCATCCGCTGCTCGGCGCCGCGGTGGAACTCGCCGACGGCGCCCTGGCGCTGTCCGGCCGCCTCGATCCGGCGGCGCTGCCCTGGCTCGCCGACCATGCGGTACGGGACACCGTGCTGCTGCCGGGAACCGCGTTCGTGGACCTCGTGCTGACGGCCGGGCGACGGGCCGGCGCCCCGCTCGTCGAGGAGCTCGCCCTGACCGCGCCGCTGGTCCTGCCGGCCGCCGGGGCGATCGAGATCCAGGTCATCGTGGCCGCGGCCCAGCCGTCGGCCGGCCAGGGCGCGGAGGGCGGGCGCCGGGCGGTGACGGTCTACTCCCGGCCGGACGCCACCCGTCCCGGCCCCGACGCCGCGCCGGCACCCTGGCACCAGCACGCGACCGGCTTCGTCCGCACGACCCAGGCGCCCATCGGCGAGACCGCTGGCGACGCGGCGCTGGGGGGGGCCTGGCCGCCGCCGGGGGCGGTCGCGTTGGACGTCGACGACCTGTATCCGCGGCTGGCCGGCGACGGCTACCAGTACGGGCCGGCGTTCCGCGGCCTGCGGGCAGCCTGGCGCCTTGGCGACGACATCCTCGCCGACGTCGTCCTGCCGGCGAGTGCGAACGAGCGGGCGGAGGGCTTCGCCGTCCATCCCGCGCTGCTCGACGCGGCCCTGCACGCGGTCGTCGGGCTGCTCCCGGCCACCGGCGGCGACACGGCCGACGCCGCGGCCAGCCAGTCCCTGACCAGGCTGCCCTTCACCTGGAACGACGTCGCGCTGACCGGCACCGGCACCGGCACCGGCGCGCTGCGCGTCCGGGTGGCCGCGACGGGATCGGACCGCTGCACGCTCACGGTGGCGGACGAGGCGGGCGGGCCGGTCGCGACGATCGGCGGCCTGACGCTGCGTCCGGTCGCCACCGAAGCCCTGCTCGCCGCGGGCCGCCGGGTCGCC
>NZ_JALKFU020000770.1 GCF_023242965.2 Frankia sp. AgKG'84/4 | reverse complement strand
GGGCGCGGCCAGGCGGGTCCTCGCCGCGCTCGGACAGTGGGCCGCGGCGCGCGGCGCCACCCACGCCTACCTTCAGGTCGAGGAGGTCAGCACCGTGGCCAGGCGGCTTTACGCCGAACTCGGCTTCCGGCCGGTCTACCGGTACTCCTACCGTCGCGCCCCGGTCGTACCGGTGCCGGGCCCGAGCGGTCGGTCGGCCAGGTCGACCGTGGAGGACACCCCGTGAGCCCGGAGTCCGACGAGTTCCTGCGCCCCGGCGACGGCGACCTCACCAAGGTGATGGGGGTCGTCAACGTCACGCCCGACTCGTTCTCCGACGGCGGGACGTTCCTCGATCCGGTCGACGCCGTCCGGGCCGGGTTGCGGATGGTGGACGAAGGTGCCGACCTCATCGACGTCGGCGGCGAGTCGACCCGTCCGGGTGCGTCCCGGGTGGTGGCCTCGGAGGAGATGCGCCGGGTGCTGCCGGTCGTCGCCGAGCTCGCGGCCGCCGGCGTGCGGGTCAGCGTGGACACGACGCGGGTGTCGGTGGCGGCCGCCGCCGTCGACGCCGGCGCGGTCCTGGTCAACGACGTCTCCGGCGGCCACGACCCGGACCTGCTGGCCCTGGTCGCCGACCGCGGGGTCTACTACGTGCTCATGCACGCCCGCGGCCCGAGCATCGACATGGCGGACCGCGCGGTCTACCGGGATGTGGTCGCGGAGGTGGTCGAGGAACTCGGCGAGCGGCTGGCGGCCGTGATCGCCGCCGGCATCGCCGAGGAGCGGGTGATCCTCGACCCCGGCATCGGGTTCGCGAAGAAGGCGGAGCACAACTGGGCGCTGCTGCGGCAGCTCGACGCGTTCTCCCGGTTCGGGCGGCCGCTGCTGGTCGGCACCTCCCGCAAGTCCTTCCTGGGCTCGGTCCTCGCGGACAGGCGGGGCGCGAGCCGGACCAGCGACGAGCGTGACGACGCGACCCAGGCGACGACGGCGATGCTGGCCGCCGCCGGGGTCTGGGGCGTACGGGTGCACGCCGTGCGACCGGCGGCGGACGCGGTCCGGGTCGTCCGGGCGTGGCATCGTGGGGGTGTCGACGCCGACGCCGACGCCGACGGCGCCGGGTCGGCTGGCGGCTCCGCCGCCGCGCGGGACCGCGCTGTCGGGCGG
>NZ_JALKFU020000769.1 GCF_023242965.2 Frankia sp. AgKG'84/4 | reverse complement strand
GGGCTGCGGCGGCCGCGCTGGTCACCGCCGGTCAGCGCTTCACCGCCGCCCGGTTCGCGAGCGCCGCGACCGCCGACGACCCGACGGCGGCGGAGCACCTCGACGACGAGGCCCGCCGCCTCGCGCTGCTCGTCGACGCCGAACTCCCCCCGGACGTCGACGTCAGCGCCGTACCGCCGCCCGACGGCCTGGGCGCCATCCCCTACCGGCGCGACCTCGACGGCGGAGCCCGGCTGGAGGGCACCCTGCCGCGCCCGGAGGGCGAACCGACCCCGTGGGGCACCATCACCAACCGCCAGGGCCGCACCGAGTACGCCGGCACCGTGCGCTACCGCGACGACGACGGCTTCCGCATCCACCGCTCACCCGAGGAGTTCCGCGACTACGACCGGTCGGGGCGCCTGGTCACCACCTCGCGGGAGATCCGCGAGTTCATGCGCCCCTGGGGCAGCGTCGAGACCAGCCACACCGGCGGCGGGACGGTGCTCGTGCGCCCCGGCGGCGGGCGCCTGAGCGTCGAGTCCCGCGACACCGACGACGGTGTCGAACTCACCGCGCCCGACGGCCACACCTGGCGGATCGGCGGCGACCAGACGCTGCACGGCGAGCGGTTGGCCATCACCGATCCCAGCACCGGTGCGCCGGCCGGGCGGCTGGAACTCGACTGGCCCGCCTGGCAGGCCCGCACGGTCTCCCCGGCGGGCACCGTCCGGCAGTGGACGCTGCGGGGAACACCGTCCGGTCAGATCGAACTGACCGACGGCGCCGACACCCGCGTCTACACCGACGACGGCCGGCCGCTCGACGCCCCCACACCCACCGATCCGCCCATCACCGGACCGCCCACCTCTGCGCCGCCCACCGCCGAACCGAGCACCATCGGGGCGACGTCCACGGTGCCGCCCGTCCCGGCACCGATCACGTCCGTACCGTCCACCGCGGCGCAGACCAGCACGTCCGTGACCCTCTCCGCGCCGCCCGGCCCGGCGCTGCAACTGCGGGGACCCGGCCAGCGGGAGTGGTTCCTCACCGCCACCGGCGACACGTCCCGCGTCGACCGGGCCCGCGTCGACCGGGCCCGCGCCACGCTGGAGACGGCCCGGCGCGACTACACCGACGCGATCCACACGTTCCGCCGTGCCCCCCAGGAC
>NZ_JALKFU020000768.1 GCF_023242965.2 Frankia sp. AgKG'84/4 | reverse complement strand
GCGGGGCCCAGTCCAGCCCCGGCACCCCGCGCAGCACGTCCTCCTGCAGCTCGCGCAGCAGCGGGGAGTCCAGCCCCAGCTCGTGGCGGGCCGCGAGGCCGTCCCGGCAGGCCCGGGCGGCGTCGTCGATCCGGCCGTCGCGGTAGAGGGCGAGGACCAGCTGCCGGCACAGCCCGTCGTCCTGCGGATGGCGCGCCACCCGCAGCCGCAGGTCGCCGATGACCTCACGATGCCGGCCGAGGGACAGGTCCGCGGCGATCCGGGTCTTGAACACGTCGAGCTGCAGCTCGTTGAGCGCCTCCAGGTAGGCATGCGCGAACGGGTGGTCGGCCACGTCCGCCAGCGCCGGCCCGCGCCACAGCGACTGGGCCTCCTGCAGCGGGGCGATCGCGCTGACCGCGTCGCCGTCGTCCACCGCCCGGCGGCCCTGCGCCAGCAGGCGCCGCGCCCGCTCGGCGTCGATCTGCTCGGGGCGGATGTCGAGAAGGTAGCCGGAGCCCTTGCGCAGCAGCACCCGCAGCTCGGGGCCGTCCTCGAGCTGGCGGCGCAGCTCGCTGACGTGCGTGCGCAGGGTCGCCATCGCCCCGTCCGGCGGGGTCTGCCCCCACAGGGCGTCGAGCAGCCGGTGCGCGGGCACGACCTGGCCCGCCTCGAGCAGCAGGACCGTGATCAGCCGCCGGCGCTGGGGGCCGCGCAGCACGATCTGCCGCCCCGCCGCGGTGACCTCCAGCGGACCGAGGATGGCGAACTGCAGGCTGTCGCGGTCGGGCATCTGGTCCTCTCGTCGCCGGGTTCCGGCTACCGGCGCGACCCCGGGTGATGAGTGTTTATCGCAGCGTGCTCCCGGAGGGGAGGGGTCGGCAACCACCGATCCGCGCCGGTACCTGTCGTCTCCGCGTCAGCGTCCGCACCCGGAGCACCCGGCATCGCCGCGCTCGGTGACCGCCGCGCACAGATCGTCTTCCGGAGCTCTCAACGGTCGTTCAACGCCGGTGGTGAGCCGGTGGGTACCGGTTGTTGATCCGGCCGCGGTGCACTGAGCACCAACGAGAACCGAAAGCCCGGGGACGGGTGACCGGCAGACGGCCGGTGGCGGCACGGAGGTGGCGGACAGATGGCGATCGAGATGGCGAGGATCCTGCCGCGGCGACCCGGGGC
>NZ_JALKFU020000101.1 GCF_023242965.2 Frankia sp. AgKG'84/4 | reverse complement strand
CAGGTCGCGGCCATGGAGGCCGACGTCCAGCTGGTCTGGGGCGAGCCGCGCGACCTCACGCTGCCCACCCTCGAGGTCCCGGCGATCAGCGAGGTGCGCCTGGACCGCTCGGCCGTCGTCGTGGTCGGCACGCCGGTCGCCGGTGCCACCGACTACGACGCGGCGCTCGTCGACGGCGACGGCCAGCCCTGGCCGGAATGGGTCGACGGCTACGTCGACCAGCTCCCCGGCCCCGACGACGACTGGCCGCCCACCGCCCACCTGGGCGCCACGTTCGCCGACGGCGCGCGGGTCGGCGCGCGGATGCGCGCGCGCAGCGAGGTCTGCGCCGGCCCGTGGAGCGACCCCGGGACCTTCGACCCGCTCGCGGCGGCCTGGCTGACGGTGCGTTTCCTGCCCGGCGTCGGCTACGCCTTCGCCAACGACCTGCCCAGCGGCGTACGGATCTGGTGGACGCCGGTCAGCGCCGAGGTCGACGGCTACCGGCTCACCCTCACCGACACCAACACCGAGGACCAGCCACCGCTGACCTACGACGTCCCCGCGGCGACCGAACCGGGCGCCGGCCCCCTGACCGACCTCACCGTCGGGACGACGTACGCGGTGTGCGTCCAGGCCCGGGTGGGCCGCTCGTTCGGCCCGCCGTCGGAGACCATCCGCGTCCGCCGGTCTCCGCACACCCCGGCGTCGCTGACCTACCTCGGGTACGACGGCGGCCGGCTGACGGCGAACTGGCGGCCCGCCGACCCGCAGGGCCCGTCGTACGAGGTGGAACTGACCGGCCCGGACGGCGCGATCGTGATCGCCACCGAGGCCACGGGCGACACCTTCGCCCTGGAGTTCCCGCCCCCGGACGGCACCGACGTCTGGCCAGCCGGCGAGTACAGCCTGCGACTGCGGGCCAACCGCTGGGACGAGCCACCGCGGGAGAACCCACCGGGCGAGCCCAGCGGCGACGGCGACCCGGCCGGGACCGCCGCCGAGTCCCAGCGGGAGCCGTGGAGCGAGTACGCCCGGATCACCCGCCTCGGCGGTCCGCCGCCCCTGACCGGGGTCACCCGGTCCGGCGACTCGATCACGACGGCCTGGGAGCCGGTGGCCGACGCGGACCTGTACCGGCTGGAGCTGCACGGCACCGGACCGTCCCCGGCGAGGCTCGTCACGCCGGGGACCTCGGTGACACTCCTCCCGCCGGCACCGGCGACCACGCCCGAAACGGATCTTCGGGTGCGTGTCCGCGCGGAGAACGCCCGCGGCGACCTCCTGCCCGGACCGTGGACCGAGCTCACCGGCCCCGTCACGGGCGCAGCGCCGTACCTCAAGCTCTCCGGCGACGGCTGGGGCTCGGTGCGCTACCGGACCCGCGACCACCGCCGCCCCGACGTGGGCGTGAACACCCTGTACAACCTGATGAACGACGGCTTCACCCTCGAGGCCGAGGTCCGCGTCGACGGACTGACCGGGGACCGGCCGATCCTGCGCGTCGCCCAGGCCGAGGGCAGCCCGTACCTCGCCGACGGCCCCTCGCTTCTACTGTTCCTGCGCGAGGGCCACGCCGCCTTCGGCATGACCTGCTACACCTGGGACAGCGGGGTGCCGTCGAACCCACGGTTGCAGGTCATGACCGCCCCAGGGCCGATCACGATCGGAACCTGGACCCACCTCGCGGTGACCCAGCCCTACAGCGGCCCGACCATCCTCTATGTCGACGGCCAGGAGGTCGCCCGCAGCCACTTCAGCGCCACCTACCCCGGTTTCGACGTCTATGAGGTCGGCCGCTCCGGCACCGACCACTTCACCGGCTACCTGCGCGAGATCCGCGTGTGGAAGGGCCCGCGCCCAGCCGAGGACCTCCACGCGACCATCGCCCAGGACCTGCGCCCACGCCTCGCCGAACTCATCCCTCACGGCCTCGGCGCCTACTGGCCCCTACGCGACGGCTCCGGCACCACCGCGACCGACGTCATCGACGCCAACAACCTCGCCCTGGAGAAGACCACCTGGCAGACTCCGTGAGCCCCCCGGCGATGTTCGCCGCCAGGGCAGCGATCGTCGACGTCCGCACCCTCCTCAGGGTGTCGGCCCCGCGGTCGGGATCGGGGCCGCCCGCGCGAACGCCTCGAGCTCGTCCTCGACCCGCGGGCCCGCCGGCGAGACGATGACCTCGGTCACGCCGGCGGCGCCGGCGCGCTCCAGCCGCTCGGCGAAGCCGCGCGCGTCGGCGGTCCAGCCCGTTTCCAGCAGCCCCGGGCCGGCCGCGTCGAGCAGCGGACGGTCCCGTTCGATCACCGTGACCAGGTGGCCCTCGTGCACCGCGAGGTGACGTTCGCCCGCGGGTCGCTCGGCCTCGACACGTTCGCGCCACGCGGCGCCGCCGGGGCGGGTCTCGACGGCGGCCGGCTCCCACGCCCACAGCGCGTGCTGGCCCGTCACATACGCCGGTCCCAGCGCGTCGCGAACCCTGGTCGACGTGTGGTCCTCCCCCGGGGCGAGGACGATGCCGGTGACGAGCTGGGCGCAGGTTGACCAGCGTTCGTCGAGCGGCTCGGTCGGTTCGGCGACGACGACCACGCCGTCGGCGATCCGCCGGGCGACCGCGAAGCCCTTCGGCCCGATCGGCGCGACCAGCAGCGGCACATCGATCGGCCGGGGCGCTCCGAAGCCCGGCGAGGCGATCAGCTCGGCGGCCCGGCCCTCGACCTCGACGGTCTCGCCGGCGAGCAGGCCCCGCAGCTGGGACACGTAGATCTCCAGCTCGGCCCAGCGCATCGCCGGGCGGCCCAGCGCCTGGCGGGCGGTGAACCCGGTGCCGAACGCGGCGCGCAGCCGGCCCGGGCGAGCTCCGCGACGGACGCGATCGCCGACGCCGTCACCATCACATGCCGCAGGCTCGGCACCGCGACCCCGCTGGCCAGCCCGATCCGGCTGGTGGCCTCCGCCGCCCGCCCGAGCGCGAGCCACAGGTCGCCGTAGAGCGCCGGCGAGTCGTAGACCCAGAGCCGTTCGTAGCCCAGCTCCTCCGCGATCCGCGCGTAGCGGGGCAGGTCACGGCTCGGTGGCAGGGCGCAGGACAGCGCCGCGCGGCGGCCCGGGCCGTAGCTGGCGGATCCGGTGCTCATGGTGTGCGGGACGCGCCGATCATCGCGCAGAGCAGCACCGCCGGCTCGGTGCCCCGGTTGAGCCACCGGTGCCGGGTGCCGTTCTGGATGTTGACGTCGCCGGTACGCAGCACCGTCTCCACGCCGTCGTCGAGCTCGAGGGTGATCTCGCCGGACAGGACGATCTCCATGTCCACCGTGTCGGTGCGGTGCATGCCGGGGTCCCGGGCATCGGCCCAGTCCCGCACGCCGGGCAGTTTCTCGTCCATCTCGCGCACGGCCGCGGCGATGTCGACGCCGGCGAGCGAGCGGTGCCCGTCGCCCGGCGGCAGCGTGAGGATGAAGAACCGGTAGCCACCGGCCGCCGGGAAGAACGTGGACTTCGCGCCGTTCTCCCCCGCGTCGGGAAACGTCGGCGCCGTGTCCGCCCGCCACAGCTCGTGATGGGTCGTGTCCGAGAGCGGCACGGCGGTCGGCTCGACCTCCTCGTCCGAGACGAAGACCGCCCGCCCCCGCCCGTCGTGCCCCGTGACCACCCGCCGCACCGCCACAGCCCGCCTCCCCTGCCCCACTTCGCCTGGACAAAGGTAACGCCCAACACACCGGATCACCCGGCAGCACGCTGGCCCGGCGGCAGGCCTCGGACCACGCCGGCGATCAGATCGGCGAGTGCGTCGGGTCGGGTGAGGGCCGGGCTGTGGCCCCCGGGCCATACGAGGCAGTGGGTGGCTCGGCGGGCCATGGCGCGTTGCAGGTCCGGGTGCACGACCTGGTCGTCGGCGCAGATCACGTAGGTCGAGGCGTGCTGGTGCCAGGCGATGTGCTCGGGTACGCCGCGGAAGAGCAGGCGCCCCACCGGGCGCAGCCGGGCGGCGGCCGCCGCCGCGACCGGCGCCTCGGCGTCCGAGTAGAGCAGGTGCGGACCGAGCTCCCGGTCCAGGTCCACGGCGTCCTCGCTGACGCGCATCGCCTCGGGCAGCCGGGTCGCCGGGAAGTCGTGGCCGGGCAGCAGGCGGCTCACCGACTCGCCGGCGTCGAGCTGGAAGGCCGCGACGTAGAGAAGGTGGCGCACGAGCGGATGCGCGCCGGCCGCCGTGATCACCGCCCCGCCGTAGGAGTGACCGACCAGCACCGCCGGGCGGCCGAACGCCGTCAACGCGTCCCGCGTGGCGCGGACGTCGGCGGCCAGCTCGGTCAACGGCAACTCGACCGCGACGCTGTCCACGCCCCGCCCGGCCAGCCCACCGCGGACGTCGTCCCAGGTCCAGGCCCCGTTCCACAGCCCGTGCACCAGAACGACCCCGGGCCGCCCGTCCGCCTCCCCGACGCGCACGTCTCTCACGCCCATCTCGGCGGGCGCTTCGCGGCGAACGCGGCCCGGCCCTCGGCGTGGTCGGGGTGGGCGGCGGCCTCGCCCTGGTGGCGGGCCTCCAGGGCGAGGGCCGCCTCGAACGACAGCTGCCCGACGGCGCGGAACTGGCGTTTGGTCAGCTCCAGCGCCCACGCCGGTCCCGCGGCGAGCGAGCGGGCCAGCTCGTGGGCGTGGGCGGCGAGGTCGGCGGCCGGGACGACCTCGTTGAGCAGGCCGAGGTCGTGGGCCTGCTCCGCCGACAGGGGCCGGCCGGTGGTGGCAAGCGCGAACGCGCGGGCATAGCCGAGCTCGCGGACCAGGTACCAGGAGGCCGCCGTGTCCGGTACCAGGCCCACCTTCGCGAACGCGCAGGCGAACATCGCCGTGTCCGCCGCGAGCCGCAGGTCGCAGGCGAGCGCCAGGCCCAGCCCGGCGCCGACGGCCGGGCCGTTGACCGCGGCGATCACCGGCTGGGGCAGGGACACGATCGCCTGGACGATCGGATTGTAGGAACCGGCGACCGTTTCGTCGGCGTGCACGAGCTCCTCGGTGGCCGCGAGGTCCTGGCCGACGCAGAAGGCCCGGCCGCGCCCGGTGAGCACCACCGCGCGCACGGTGCGGTCGGCGCCCAGGGCGCGCAGCGCGTCGACGAGTTCCCAGCGGGTGGGCCGGTCCAGGGCGTTGAGCTTGTCCGGGCGGGCCAGCGTGACGGTGACGACCGGGCCGTCGCGGCGGGTCTCGACGGCGCTCACGCCGTAGCTTCGGGGTGGCTGGCACCTGCGGGGTGGATGGCACCTGCGGGGTGGATGGCGCTGTGCTCGCGGCCGGGCATCGAGTAGCCGCGTTCGGCGTAGGGGAAGCCGTCGAGGCCGGTGTCGCGCGGCAGCATCTGGTAGTACGAGCGGATTTCGCGGATCAGGCCGTCGGCGCAGGTGAACCACTCGGCGCCGCGGGTGGCGACCCGCTCGGCGCCGGGCTGCGGCACCCACCACATCGTCCATTCGATGACGGCCTGCGCCGGCGTGGCGCAGATCGTGTCGACGACCCAGCGGGCCTGGATCCGGCCGGTGACCTTGCGCCAGTAGCGGGCCAGGTGCTCCCCGCCGGCGACGGCCGCCGACCCCACGTTCGGTGCGAGGAACCAGTGGACGACGTCCGGGTGCAGGGTGGTCAACATCAGGTCGACGTCGCCGGCGCCGCACCCGTCGTAGTAGCAGGTGATCAGTGCGGTCCAGGCCGCGGTCGGATCGTCCGCCGTAGCGGGATCGACGAGTTCCATGGTGGGGGCGGCTCCATTCTGCTCAGCCATGGTCGGCTCAGCCATGGTCGGCTCAGCCATGGTCGTACAGGCCGTGTCCGGTCTTGCGGCCGAGGCGACCGGCGGCCACCAGCCGGCGCAGCAGCGGGGCCGGGCGCAGACGCGGGTCCGCCGAGACGGCGGCCATCGCCTCCAGAGCGGCCATCGTCACGTCGAGGCCGATGAGGTCGACGAGCGCGAGGGGTCCCATCGGATGGCCGGCGCCGACCATCATGATCTCGTCGATCTCGGCCGCGGGGGTGCCGGCCTCGTGCCAGCGCACGGCGTCGTTGAGGTAGGGGATCAACAGCCGGTTGACGACGAACCCTCGGGTGTCCGCGCAGGCCACCGGTGTCTTGCCGAGCTCGCGGACCCAGTGCTGGGCCGCCGTGGCCAGCGCCGGGCGGCCCGGTGCGACGACCTCGACGAGCTTCATGACCTGCGCCGGGTTGAAGAAGTGCAGCGCCAGTAGCGGGCGGCCCGCGCCGACGTGTGGGCGCAGGTCGGACAGCCGCAGGGACGAGGTGTTGGTCGCCAGTGCCAGCCCGCCGGGCAGGGCGGCGTCCAGGTCCCGGAAGACCCCGGCCTTGACGGCGAGGTCCTCGGCGACCGCCTCGATGACGACGTCGACGCCGGCGAGGACCGCCGGATCGAGGGTCGTCGTGACCCGGGCGAGGATCTCGGACCGCTCGGCGGCCGGTAGGCGCCCGCGGGTGACCGCCCGGTCGAGGCTGGCACCGACCCGGCCGAGCAGACCGGCGACGCTGGCGGCGCCGCGGCCCAGGACGCGCACCGACCGGCCACTGCGGGCGACAGCCTCCACGATCCCGCCGGCCATGTGACCGGTGCCGACGATCCCCACCGGGCCGGTCCAGCGTGCCGTCCCGGTCTCGGTGTCCCGCGCCGGGGCGGCAGGGCCGCGCGGACCCACGACGTCAGGCAGCGGCACGAGGGCGGAGCTGCCCGCGGCGCCCGGCAGACCCAGTTCGGCCCGCTCGTCCTCGGGTAGCGCGGCCAGGACCTCGAACGGGCCGCGGGGATGGCCCGCGCCCAGGCGCATCGCGACGTCGATGTCGGCGGTCGTCGCGACCCGCCGCTCGGCCAGCTCGACCGCGTCGCGCAGCAGCCCGGCCAGCAGCCGGGTGCTGGCCGTCAGCGTCTCCACCATGCGATCTCCTACTCTCGTCAGCCGCGGGCCCGGGTTGCTCAGGCGGGTTCGACGCGGACGGGGACGCTAGCCCAGCCCTTGAGCGTGTTGTTGAGCCTCGGCACCGGTGTCCCGGCGAGCTCGACCCGCCGGACCCGGCGGGCAAGCGCGGCCAGGACGAGCTCGGCCTCCAGCCGGGCCAGCGGCTGACCGACGCACTGGTGGATACCCATCCCGAAGGCGACATGCCCGGCGGCGCGGCGGCGCACGTCGAACTGGTCGGCGTCGGCGCCCCAGCGCCGCGGGTCGCGGTTCGCCGAGCCCAGGAACAGCAGGACCTTCGAGCCCGCCGGGATGACCGCCCCGGCCACCGGCGCGTCGCGGGCGGTGGTGCGGAAGAAGGTCTGCACCGGTGACTCCCAGCGCAGCGCCTCGTCGAAGGCGAACGCGGCCAGGCGCGGCTGCTCGTGGAGCAGCTCCCACTGCCCCGGGTGCGATGCGAGGGCGTACATCGTGTTCGCGAGGCCGTGGACGGTGGTGTCCACGCCGGCGCTGAGCAGCGAGCGCACCAGCATTGGCGCTTGTTCGTGGGTGATGTCGCCGCGGTCGGCCGCCGCCCAGATCCGGGCGCCGAAACCGCCGGGGGCCAGGGCGTCGCGCTGGCAGCTGGCGAGGATCCAGTCCTGGACGGGTGCGGCGCTGGCGAGCGCGGCGCGGCGCAGCTCGTTGTCCGGGCCGAACGCGTTGAACGCGAGCGAGCCGTACGGCAGGAGGTTCTCCCGGCCGGTCGCGGGCAGCCCGACCGCGTCGGGGAAGACGCGCAGCGGGTAGACCTCGGCGAGGTCGCGCACCGCGTCGAAGGCGCCGCGTTCGACGAGGTGCTGGGCGATCTCCTCCGCGACCTGCGTGAAGCCCGCGCGCAGTGCCCGGATCTCGCGCGGCGCGAGGACGCCGTTCATCGCCGAGCGCACCGCGGTGTGCGCCGGCGGATCCGCTTCCAGCAGCAGGCTGGGGGGGCGCCACGGCTTGTCCCGGGCGAAATCGGCGAGCCCGGCGCCGCGGCCGGACACGAACGTCGCCCAGTCCCCCAGCGCCGCCTTTACTTCGTCGAAGCGGCCCATCGCGTGCAGGTTGTGGCGGGGCAGCAGGGCGAGCGGGCCGGCGTCGCGCAACCGTCGGTGGAACGGGTACGGGTCGGTGAGCACACCCGCGTCGAACGGGTCGTCTGGTAAGGACGGCAGCGTCGCGGGCAGGTCGGTGGGTGTCGTCATGGGGGGCTCCCGGCGGTTCAGAGGTCGAGGACGAGCCGAGGGCACGCGGCCCGGGACACGCAGAGGAAGATGGTGTCGTTGGCCGCCCGTTCGTCCGGGGTCAGCAGGCTGTCGCGGTGGTCGACCTCGCCGGCGAGCACGGCCGTCTCGCAGGTGCCGCAGGTGCCCTCCTGGCACGAGGACAGCACGCTCACCCCGGCGGCCTCGACGACGTCGAGGATCGACCGGTCCGGCGGGACGGTGAGGGTGCGCCCGGAGGCCGCCAGCGTCACCTCGAACGACCCGGTCCGCACCGGCGGGCCGACGTCGCGGGGGGTGAACCGCTCGACGTGCAGCGATCCCGGCGGCCAGCCGGCGCAGCGCCGCTCGACGGCGGCGAGCAGCGGCTCGGGCCCGCAGCAGTAGACCGCGGTGTCCGGCCGGGGGGTGGCGAGGAGGCGGTCGAGGTCGATCAGGCCGACCTCGTCCTGCGGGTACAGGCTGATCCGGTCGCCGGCGGCCCCGAGCTCGTCGAGGAACGCCATCGACGCCCGGCTACGTCCGCCATAGTGCAGCTCCCAGTCGGCGCCCGCGCGTGCCGCCGCGCTCGTCATCGCCAGGATCGGGGTGATCCCGATGCCGCCGGCGAGAAACAGGTAGCGGGCCGCGGGCACGAGCGCGAAATGGTTGCGCGGCCCCCGGACCTCGACGGTCGCACCCTGCGGCAGGTGGTCGTGGACGTACGCCGAGCCGCCCCGGCCCGCGGGCTCCCGCAGCACCCCGAGCCGCCAGGCGTGGCGCTGCGCCGGCTCTCCGCACAGCGAGTACTGCCTGGTCAACCCACCGGGCAGCATCAGGTCGACGTGGGCGCCGGGCGACCAGCGCGGCAGCTCGGCGCCGGCGGGGTCGCGCAGGTCGAGGAGGACGACGCCGTCGGCGCCGGCCCACCGCCGGTGCACCGTCAGGCGCAGGTCCGCCTCCTGGTTCATCCCGCTCACTGGTCCATCCCGCTCATCGATCCATCCCGCTCATCGATCCATCCCGCTCATCGATCCATCCCGCTCATCGATCCGAGTCGATGGGTGCATCGGCGAGCCTGGCGATCAGGCGGCGGGCGGCGAGGCTGCCGGTGTCGATGTCGATCGAGAGCTCCTGGTAGCCGTCGGGTTCGCTGGCGAGGACCCGTTCGAGCACGTCGAGGGCGGTGACGTCCTGGCGGACCACGGTGCGGTTACTCTCACGCAGGTAGTCCGAGACCGAGGTGTCGTCGAGGGCGAAGTCGCGGGCGACGGCCCAGAAGTCGTGGGTCGACGTCTCGGTCTCGGGGGTGATCGCGTAGACCACCTTGACGTGGAAGCCGTCGGGGTCGCTACCGTCGGCGTTCGGCTCGACTCCGACCGGGGCGACCCGGGAGTGCAGCCGGTAGAGGCACGGCGGGGTGAACTCGATGTCCTGCCAGCGGGTGATCCGCTCGGTGATGCCGGTGCTGCGGGCGTAGAACGGCGGGCAGCCGGCGTCCGCCATATGCCGGGAGACGCGCAGCGTCCCGGCCTGTTCGTCGACGTCGACGGTGATGGGCGTCTCGGCGACCTCGGGGGTGCCGATGTAGCCGCCGTGCAGGTAGGTCTCGTGCGACAGGTCTAGCAGGTTGTCGACGAGCAGGCTGGCCCGCGCGGCGAGCGGCTCCATCCCGCACACGGTCGTCCAGCCCTCCAACGCCAGCCAGGGCGCGCGCGGCACACTGCCCGCGTCGGCCCGGTCGGGATCACCGATGAAGACCCAGACGAAACCGTCCAGCTCGACGACCGGGTAGCGCCGCAGCCGCGCCGAGCGCGGAACGCGGGTCTGCCCCGGGACGGCGACGCAGACACCGTCCGCGCCGTAGGTGAACCCGTGATATCCACAGACGACGGTGTCCGCCACGAGCCGCGACGGCGCCTGCGAGAGCGGGAAGCGCCGGTGCACGCAACGGTCGCTCATCGCGGTCACCTCACCACCGCTGGTCCGCCAGAACGAGATCGGCTCGCCGCAGATCGTCCGGCCGAACGCGGTACCGCCGCCGCCGTCGCGCGGCGCAATCTCGTGGCCGTACGCGGCCACGTACCACTGATCGCGGACGATCGAGGTCATGGGATGCTCCTTCGCGGGCGGCGGGGGACGCCGGGAGGATGGCGGGAGGATGGCGGGAGGATGGCGCCAGCGTGCCGTGTCCGCCGGTGGCCGCGGCGGCATCCTTCCGAATAGCGGAAGATCTCTCCGGTGAATCCGTAGGGGGCGTTCCGGACATCGCCTGGGTGAATAGCTGGCATCCCGAAATTGCGCTGGCGGGGAACGGGACAACCGGCCTAATCTCCGGCCTGTGAGCCACATCACCGACGACTCCCCGCCCGTCGCGGTGCCCCGCCCGCCGTTAGCAGCATCGGGATTCGACGGCGTGCGCATCACGGGCCTGACGAAGACCTTCCGCCGGACAACCGTCTTGCGCGACGCGCATCTCGACCTGATGCCGGGCGACATTCACGCGCTGATCGGCCAGAACGGCTCCGGAAAGTCGACGGTCGTCAAAATTCTCTCCGGTTTCCACCGGCCGGATTCCGGTGCCACCTTGGCACGGGCCGGGAAGGAGTATTCCTTTCCGCTGACCGCCCATCAGCTCGACGAGCTCGGCATCGCCTTCGTGCATCAGGATCTGGGCCTCGTCGACAGCGCCTCGGTCGTGGACAACATTCGGATCGGCCGGTTCAACCGGGGGCGTTTCAGCCGTCGCATCGACATGCGCACGGAGCGGGCGGCGGCGCGGCGCACCCTCGACCGGCTGGGCTCCTCCCTCGACGTCGACGCGCCCGTCGGCGGCCTCAGCGCGGCGCAGCGCTCGATCGTGGCGATCGCCCGCGCGGTGCAGAGCCTGCGCGGGGGTGACGGGGTCATCGTCTTCGACGAGTCCACTCAGTCGCTGCCACCCGCGGTGCTGGCGGGCTTCTACGCGACGGTTCGCGACCTCGCCGCGCAGGGCACGGCGATCCTGCTGGTCAGCCACCGCCTCGACGAGGTCATGGCGCTCTCCGACGCCGTCACCGTGCTGCGCGACGGCCAGATCGTGGCCTCGGCGCTGCCTACCGCGGCGACGAGCGTGCGCGAGCTGACCCGGCTGATGCTCGGCGTCGAGGCGCAGACGCATCCGCTGCGCGAGGAGGTGCCGTCGGCGCCCACCGACATAGTTCTGACCGCCACCGGGCTGACCGGACGGCGCCTGCGCGGCGTCGACCTGGCGCTGCGGGCCGGTGAGGTCCTCGGGGTGACCGGCGCGACGGAGTCCGGCCACGAGGAACTGCCCTACCTGCTGGCCGGTGCCCGGCCCGGCCGCGGCGGCATCGCCTGCGGCGGGCGCCGGGTCGACCTCGCCGCCGCGAACGCCCGGGCGCTGATCGACCTCGGCGTGGCACTCGTGCCCCAGGGCCGCACCACCGCCGGACTCGCCCTCGGCCTCAGCGCGTCGGACAACCTCTCGCTGCCGAGGATCCGGAGCCGCAACAGCGGGTACTGGCTGGCGAAAGGCTGGCAGGAGGACGAGGCGCGCCGCGTCATCGCGGACTTCGGGATCACGCCGGCGCGGGCGGACCTGCCGATGGGCGCGTTCAGCGGCGGGAACCAGCAGAAGTTCCTGGTCGGCAAATGGATGGTCGGGCGGCCCCGGGTGCTGGTGCTGCACGAGCCCACGCAGGCCGTTGACGTCGGCGCCCGCCGCGACATCCTGCGCAACATCCGCCGGGCCGCGGCGGCGGGCGCGGCAGTCGTCGTCGTCTCCATCGACGAGGAGGACCTCGCGAGCGTCTGCGACCGGGTCGTCGTGCTCGACGCGGGGCGCCGCTCGGCGGAGCTGACCGCACCTTTCACCGCCGCGGACGTCATCGACGCCGTCGGCAACCGCATCGGGGCGCTGGAGGAACACTCGTGAGCACCACGACCGGCGAGACCGGCCACACCCGCACCGACGACATCGCCCGCCCGCCGGGACCGGCGACGCCGCCGACACCGGCGACGTCCTGGTGGAACCGGGCCCGGCTGGCGGAGCTGAACCGGCGCGGGGCGGTGGTCATCGTCTGGGCCGTAATGGTCCTGGCGTTCGCCATCGCCTCCCCCGGCCTGTTCCTGACCAGAGGCACCTTCCAGATCATCTTCGGCAGCCACGGCGAGCTGATCTTCCTGTGCATGGCGCTGGTCTGCGTTTTCTCGGTCGGCGAGTTCGACTTCTCGGTGGCCTCGATCATGGGCCTGAGCGGGACGGCGACCTCGGTCATGTACGTCACCCATGGCTGGCCCATCGCGGCGGCGGCCGCGTTCGGGCTGGCGCTGGGCGTGGCCGCGGGGGCACTGAACGCCGTGATCATCGTGCTGCTCGGCGTCGATCCCAGGGTGAGTCCCACTGCGTGGTGTAGATCGGGAGCGGCTGGTTGATCGTCCGGGGTGCGGGTGTGTCGCTCCGAGAC
>NZ_JALKFU020000767.1 GCF_023242965.2 Frankia sp. AgKG'84/4 | reverse complement strand
GCGCCCCGCCGGCTGGCCCTGCCCCGGTGGGGGCGGCGTCGGCGAGGGTCTGCTCGGCCAGGGCGGCGAGCACCGCGTCCGGGCCCAGCTCGACGTAGGTGGTGACGCCCTGGTCGGCGAGGGTGCGCACGCCGTCGTGGAACCGGATCGCGCCGCGCAGATGGCGCACCCAGTAGTCGGGATCGGTGAGTTCGGCGTCGGTGGCCACTTCGCCGGTGACGTTCGAGATGATCGGGATCGTCGGCGGCCGCAGCGTCACCCTCGACAGCACCCGGCGGTACTCGTCGAGGACCGGGTCGAGGTGCGCGGAGTGGAACGCGTGGCTGACCCGCAGCGTCTTGGCCCGGTGGCCCGCGTCGCGCCAGCGGCCGGCGAGGGACTCGACCGCCTCGCGGTCACCGGAGATCACCACCGAGCGGGGCCCGTTGACCGCCGCGATGCCGACAGTCCCGACCGTCCCGGCCGCGTCGGCCGCGTCGGCGAGCAGCCGCTCGATCTCGGCTTCGGTGCCTTCCAGGGCGGCCATGGCGCCGGTCGCGGGCACGCTCTGCATGAGCCGGCCGCGTGCGGCGACGAGCGTCGCCGCGTCGGACAGCGAGAACACCCCGGCGACATGGGCGGCGCTCAGCTCGCCGACGGAGTGGCCGATGAGGCGGTCGGCCCGCAGCCCGAACGACTCGACCAGCCGGTACAGCGCCACTTCCAGGGCGAACAGCGCCGGCTGGGTGTAGGCGGTCGCGTCCAGATCGGCGGCCGCCGGCGAACCGGGCTCGGCGAACAGCAACTCCCGCACGGACCGGCCGACGGCGATGTCGAGCGGTCCGGCGACCTCGTCGAGTGCGTCGGCGAACACGCCGAAGCGTGCGTACAGCTCGCGGCCGGCCCCGGCGCGCTGGCTGCCCTGCCCGGTGAACAGGAACGCGGTGCGCCCCGTGGCCGGCGCGGCGACACCGGTCACGGCGTGACCCGCCGGGACGTCGGCGGCGATCGCCCGCAGTCCCGTGAGGAACTCCTCGACGCTGTCCGCGACGACGACCGCGCGGTGTTCCAGGGCGGCCCGACCGACCGCCAGCGCATGGCCGACGTCGGTGGTCGACGGCGAGCCCGGCAGGTCCGCGCCGGCGGCGACCCGCTCGGCGAGACGCGTGGCCTGCGCCCGC
>NZ_JALKFU020000766.1 GCF_023242965.2 Frankia sp. AgKG'84/4 | reverse complement strand
CACCCACCACTACGACCTCAGCGTCGCCGCCGGCCCGGCGGAGATCACCCTGCGCCCCGGCGACGTCCTGGCGCTCGCCACCAAGGCGCAGGACTCCGAGGCGCTGCTCGCCGACTGGGCGTGGCAGCCCGTCGACGCCGGTTCCGGCGTCGCGCCCACCACTGCCGCGGCGCCCACCACTGCTGCGGCGCCCACCACTGCTGCGGCGCCCACCACTGCTGCGGCGCCCACCACTGCTGCGGAGACACTGCCCGTCGTGCTCCTGCAGAACGGTCTCGACAGTGCCCGCGCGGCGCTGCGCCGCTTCACCACCGTCCTCGACGCGGTCGTCATGAGCCCGTCCTCGCACCTGCGCCCCGGCGAGGTCGTCTCCCCGGCCGCGCCGGTCCCCGCCGCGTTCCTGCTCGGCCGAGTGCCCACCGGCGGCCCCGGCGAGAACACCGTCGAGGACATCGCCGACGACCTGCGTCGCGCCGCGTTCGCCGTGCGGATCGTCGAGGACATCGGCCGCTGGAAGGCCGGCAAGCTGCTGGGCAACCTCGCCTACAACCTAGACGCCCTCTACCCGCCCGGCCCGCGCCGCGACGCCGTCGCCGCCGCACTGCTCGCCGAGGCCCGCCGGGCGTTCGACGCCGCCGGTATCACCGCGGCCGACCTGTTCGCCGACCGCGGCCTGGACCTCACCGGCCTGACCATCCACGACATCCCTGGCCACGCCCGCCAGGGCAGTTCCACCTGGCAGAGCCTGGCCCGCGGCGCGTCGGTCGAAGCGGACTACCTCAACGGCGAGATCGTCCTGCTCGCCCGGCTGCACGGCCTGACCGCCCCGGTCAACGCCGGCGTCGCCCGCCGCGTCGCCACCGCCGCGCGCCTGGGCGTCCCCCCGGGCGGCCTCGACGAGGACGACCTCGACACGCTGCTCGCCACCGCCACCGCCACCGCCACCGCGGAACCGGCCGTGACCGTCGGCGGTGCCGGTCGCGGCGCCGTGCTCGTCGAGGTCAAGGCGCTGCACGACGAGCTGGCCGCCGCCCGCCTGCCGCTGCTGCTCGACGTGCGCTGGGCGCTGGGCGACGCCCACGGCCACGACCACTACCGCGACGGCCACCTGCCCGGCGCCGTCTACGTCGACCTCGACACCGAACTCGCCGCCGCCCCCGGT
>NZ_JALKFU020000765.1 GCF_023242965.2 Frankia sp. AgKG'84/4 | reverse complement strand
GCGCGGCCTCGACGGCGCCCGTCGCGCCGTCGGCGCCGGCCGGCTCCCTGCCCAGCGGTGCGGCGACCGCGGGCAACGATGCGTCCCGCTGGGTGGAGTCCACCCTGGCCGGCATGAGCCTCGACCAGCGCATCGGCCAGATGCTCATGGGTTACCTGTTCGGGACCTCGGCCGGGGACCGGTCCCCGGCCGCCGTCGCCGGGAACCGGCTGGTGGCAGGCACCGACACGGCCGCCGACGCCGTGCGCGACCTCGGTCTCGGTGGGGTGGTGCTGTTCGACGCGGGCGGCGCCGGGCCAGGCGCCCTGCCCGACAACATCGTCGCCCCCCAGCAGCTCCGTGATCTCACCACGGGCCTCTACACGGCGGCGGCAGTCCCCCTGCTCATCGGCGCCGATCAGGAGCAGGGCACGGTCCTGCGGATCCGGGACGGGGTGACGCTCCTGCCGGGCGGGATGGCGCAGGGTGCCGACGGCAGGGTCGAGGACGCTCGCGACGCCGCCCGCGTGACCGGAGCGGACCTGCGCTCACTCGGCGTGAACGTGGACTTCGCGCCCGATGCCGACGTCAACACCAACCCGGCGAACCCGGTGATCGGGGAACGCTCGTACGGCGACGATCCGGCCGCCGTGGCCCGGCTCACCGCCGCGGCGGTCTCGGGCTTCACCGCGGCGGGCGTCGCGGCCGCCGCGAAGCACTTCCCCGGCCACGGCTCGACCTCCGTGGATAGTCACCAGGACCTGCCGCTGGTCACGGCCTCCCGCGAGCGGCTGGCCGCGGTGGACCTGGCGCCGTTCCGCGCCGCGATCGCGGCCGACGTTCCCATGATCATGGTGGGGCATCTGCTGGCCACGGCGGTCGACAGCCGCCTGCCGACCTCCCTGTCCCCCGCGGCGGTGACCGGCCTGCTGCGTGGGGACCTCGGCTTCGACGGCGTGGTCGTGACCGACGCACTGAACATGGCAGCGATCACGAAGCGTTACTCGCCCGGCGAGGCAGCGGTGCGGGCCGTGCTCGCCGGCGACGACCTCCTGCTCATGCCACCGCGGCTGCGCGAGGCCCGCGACGGCCTGGTCGCGGCGGTCCGGTCCGGGCGGGTTCCGGCGAGCCGGATCGACGCATCGGTCCGCCGGCTGCTGCTGCTGAAATGGCGCCTCGCGCACGT
>NZ_JALKFU020000764.1 GCF_023242965.2 Frankia sp. AgKG'84/4 | reverse complement strand
GTACGACGGGCTGGCCGGCCCGCTCGGCGCCCCCGGCGGCGCCGAGGGCGGCGGGCGGCGCCTGGTCGCGGTCGGCAGCGCCGGCCCGACCGCGGTGCCTGGCCCGTCGATCACCGAGGTCTACTTCACCGGCACCGTCGGGATGCCCCAGGGCCTGTTCATCGCGGTCCTCGGGCAGGGCGGCGAGCTGAAGGTCACCGTCTGTTACCACCGGCAACTGTTCGGTCCGGGTTCCGTGCCGGCGTTCGCCGACCTCTACCGGGCCGCCTACGAGGAGGTGGCCGCCATCGGCGCGACCAGCTCCCCGCCGGCCGCCCGATCGACCCCGCCGGCTCCGGCGAGGCGTCCGCAGCGATCGTCCAGCCGGCCGGCATCGGTCGGGGTGTCCGACGCCGGCCGCCACCGACGGGGAACCGTCCCCCAGGGATGACACGCGCCGCCGGCGGTGCGCGTCGGCGGCGGTGATCTAGTCGACCGCTATCCCGGCGCCGGCCCGCGCCGGGACGGCGGGCGCGGGGGCCATCGTGCGGCAGGTGGCGAGCAGCAGGTCCGCCCCGGTGGCGGGGCGCAGCCGCGGTTCACCCGCGACGCCGACCCGGGCGAGTGCGATCCGGGCAGCCTGGAGGTCCGCGCCATAGAGAACGGCGACGACCTCCTCGCCGGCGGGGTCCGGCCGGTAGACGAGGTCGGTGCGGCGCAGGGCCGGAAAAGGCGCGCCGGGAGGCAGGGAGAACACGGCATGGGTGAGGTCGTCGTCGCGGCGGCGGCGGTCCGGGTCCGCCGCGGCGGGCGCGGCCAGCCGGTCGATCTCGGCGGTGACCACCCGGGCGAGCAGCTCGGCGCTGGCGTCCCAGGTGAACCCGGTCGCCCAGGCCCGCGCGCCCGCGCTCAGCCGCGCCGCTGCCACCGGGTCAGACAGCTCCCGCAGCGCCGCGTCGATCGCCGGCTCCAGCCCGGCGCCGTCCTCGACGAGCCAACCCGTCGTCCCGTCCCGCACGGCGTCGCGCAGGCCGGGGACGCGGAACGCGACGGCGGGCACGCCGAGTGCCGCCGCCTCCAGCACGGACAGACCCCAGCCCTCGCCATGCGAGGGGTTCACCGTCAGCCACGCCGAGGCGAGCAGCTGGTCGCGCACGTCCGCGGCGACATGGCCGTGCCAGCGCACGAC
>NZ_JALKFU020000763.1 GCF_023242965.2 Frankia sp. AgKG'84/4 | reverse complement strand
GTCGAGGCGCGGGGCACCGAGGTCGGAGGCCGGCGCGGCCGCCGGTGTGGGCCCGTTGCCGGCCGGTCACAGGTACTCCCGCAACCGCGGCCACATGCCGGCCGCCGCGGCGACGATCGCGGCGAGCAGCAGGGCCGGACCCGCCAGTCGCAGACCACGCATCGTGTCGGCCGCCTGGTCGACATCGGATTCGAACCGGCCGCGCGCGCTGTCGATCGCGATGTCCAGGGTGGCGAGAAAGCGGGTGAACGCGGCGGTGCCGGGTCCGAGCGTGCGGGTCACCGCCAGGCCGAACGCGTCGGACGAGCGCGAGTCTCCCCCGGCCGCACCGGCGTCGCCTGGGCCGTGGGCGGCGGCCACCACCGAGTCCGGCGAGGTCGCGAGCAGCTTGACCACCGAGTCCCGCACCCGCAGCCAGGTCTGCAGGTCCTCTTCGAGCCTGGGCGGCGGCGCCGCTCCCCCCGGGCTGTCGAGCGCGACGACGAGTGAGCCGCGGCGGGTGACCGCCTCGGGGCCCAGCCGCGCACCGGTGGGCTCGAACCCCAGGCCGCGGGCCACCCAGGCGAAGTGCTCGTCGAAGCGGACCCCGTTGCCGAGCGCGGCGAGGGAGAGGTTCTCGTCGACCCGGGCCTCGAGTGCCAGGGTCTTCGAACGCGCGAGCAGGGTCATCGGCCGGTAGCCCGCGTCACGACCCGTGTCCAGTCGGGTCTGCTGCGTGCCGAACGCGACCGCGGTCCAGATCGTCGCGGTCAGCACCGCGCCGGTCGCGAGGACCAGGCCGGGGTTGATCAGCCTGTTGGTTCGCCGGACCAGCAGGAACTGCACGCCGAACAGCGAGCCGAGCGCCAGCGCCGCCGTGACCACCACCGCCCATTCTCCCCGCGCCCCGGTCGCCCGCTGGTAGGCGAGGTCGACCGCGTCGGCATAGCGGGCGACCAGCACCTCCGTCGCGGGCAGGATCTCGGCGCGCATCATGGTCGACGCCGCGCGCAGGTTCGCCTCCCCGACGGACAGACCAGCCCGGTCGTTCGCCCGCGCCCGCTCGACCATGCCGTTGTAGACGGGGATGGCCTCGGTGAGAAGTTCCAACGGGCACGACCCGACGGATGGCCGCGCCCCGCCGGTGTCGCCGGCCGCCGGCCGCGCGCCGTCCCGGGCACGGCCGGCGCC
>NZ_JALKFU020000762.1 GCF_023242965.2 Frankia sp. AgKG'84/4 | reverse complement strand
CCTCCCAGGCGACCGGACCGAGGGCGAGGGCCGCCGCCGGCCCGTCCAGCCCCTGGCCGCTCATGCCCGACCCGTCGGCGGCGGCCGAGGCGGACCGCGGCTGGTCCGGGTCCCACTGGCGCGCCGCGGCCAGGAGCCGCGCCCGGCCACCGATCAGGATTCCGTTGGACAGCTCGGTGGACACCACCGACCAGAACTCCATCGAGTTCGGCGATTCCCACGGGTGCCACTCAAGGGGGAAACCGGCCGTGATCAGGACCGCGCGCGCCGACTCCCGCCGCGAGAACGTCGAGGCGAACGCGTCGATCTCCGCACGGGACAGACCGTCCCCCACCGGCCCACCCCCTGGAGAACAGAGCCCGCTCGCGTCGGCGATACGCCGTAAACGGTCATATCCTCTCACCGCTCCGATGCGTAAGAGTGATGGGCCGGACACAAAATGGCGGGCGGTCCGGCGCGCCGTCGCGTCGCCCCGCACCCGAGCCAATTGCGGTCAGGTTCTGACCGCAATCCCTCCTAGGCTCGGTGACAACCAGGACGCGACGACCCGGAGGGCACGATGACCACCGCGACGAGCACGACGAACGAGACGTCCGCACCGACCACCGACCGCGAGCGGGCGGAGCTGCTGGGGACCCTGGCCACCCGCCGCCACTTCCTCCTCGAGACCGTGAGCGGTCTGGACGACGAGCAGGCCACCCGGCGCGACCGTGAGCGCCCTGAACCTCGTCGGCATCGTCAAGCACGTCGCCCTCGTCGAGGAGCGCTGGCTGTCCTTCGTGCTCGGCGGGCCGGAGGCGTTCGAAAACGACATGACGACCCGCGGGGACGAGTTCGACCTGATGGCCGGCGAGACACTCGCCGGCGTCCTCGCGTACTACGAGGCGGTTGCCCGCCGGACCGAGCGGATCGTGACCGAGGAGGTCGCGAGCCTCGACGACGCCCACCCGCTGCCCGCGCGGCCCTGGTTCCAGCCGGGCGCGAGTCGCTCGGCCCGGGGCGTCCTGGTGCACCTGATCGGCGAGACCGCCCAGCACAGCGGCCACGCCGACATCCTGCGCGAGACGATCGACGGCCGCCGCACCATGGGCTGAGGCCGGCCGCCGATCACGCCCGCCCCCCCCCGGCGCCCGCCGGCCGCGGGGGGGCGGGGGGGGGGGGGGGGGGGGGGG
>NZ_JALKFU020000761.1 GCF_023242965.2 Frankia sp. AgKG'84/4 | reverse complement strand
CCACCCGGCGGCGCAGCTCGTCGCGCAGCAGCGGGCCGTCGGCCGCCAGGGCCGTTTCGATGAGCGCCACCCCGCGCTGGGCGTCGCCCGGTGACACGCCCTCCTGCGCGAGGCGCCGGCGGATCTGCGCGGCCATCCGCGGCGCGGTGAGCTCCCGCAGCCACCAGTAGTCCTCCGTGCGGACCAGGTGCAGGGTCCCCCGGCACAGCCAGGTCACGAGCAGGGAGCGGTCGAGGGTCAGCGCAGCGTCGACGTCGGCGGCCCGCAGTCCCCGCGTGCGCGCCCGCACAGCGAGGCGCATCCCGCGCGGATCCTGCGCCTGGACGGCGAGCAGCCGGCCGACGGCCTGCACCGGGCCCGGCGCGGGCGGGCCGCAGAGGCCCTGCGCGGCCAGGCGCGCGTGCACCAGCGAGCGCTCGGAGATGTCCATCCGTGCATCATTCACGGCGGCCAACGCCGCTTCGTTCGGCACCGGTCCGCCGGCGGGTGGCCGGGGAACCTGCGCGGGCGGCACGGCGGGTCACCCGCCGGCGGCTGGTGTTGACTGAAGGCATGCCTCTGACCGGTGAGTACGAGCCAAGCACCCATGACTATGTCCGTGACCAGGTCGCGGAGTACGAGAACTCGGATGGCACCCGGGGAAACACGATGAAAGGGCTGCCGATCATCATTCTGAGCACCAAGGGTGCGAAGTCCGGCAAGCTCCGCAAGACCCCGCTGATGCGGGTCGAGCGGGACGGCCGGTACGCGGTCGTCGCCTCGCTCGGCGGCGCGCCGACGCACCCCGTCTGGTACTTCAACATCGTGGCCGATCCGCATGTCGAACTGCAGGACGGCGCGGACCGGCGGGACTACGTCGCCCGGGAGGTCACCGGGGACGAGAAGGCCGGCTGGTGGAAGACCGCCGTCGCCGCCTACCCGGACTACGAGGACTACCAGCGCAACACCGACCGCGTCATTCCGGTGTTCGTGCTCGAACCCGCCGGCCCCTGAGGACGACGGCCCGCGCCGCGATCACTACCCTGGCGCGGGCCGGTCCGACCGGTCCGACCAGCGCTCAGCCCGCGGGCCGAGCGTGCGCCGCCGCGCCTCGCCCGACCCCGGTACCCCTGCCGGCGCGGTCTCTTATAAACAACTCACGCTGCCGACCAAAACATATCACTCTATATCTAGGT
>NZ_JALKFU020000760.1 GCF_023242965.2 Frankia sp. AgKG'84/4 | reverse complement strand
GGTCCGACGTGCCCGCCGAGCCGGGCCGGAACGGGGCCGAACCGGCCCGGAGGGCGTCGTCGTCGGTGCGGGTCTTGGCCCGTGGGACGCCGGCGGCGGCCCGGCTCAGGTTGGCCGACGGGCCGCCGGTCGCCGCGTCGGTGCGCGTGCTCGGCGACGAGCTGCTGATGACCGTCGGCTCGGTCACGACCCGCTGGTCGTTCGCCCGGGCGCCCGGCCCGGGCCGGGACGGTGGCCGGGAGGTCCTCTGGCTCGGTCGTGATGGCCGGGCCTGGGAGCTGTGCGAGGCGGTGCCGGGGCTGGCGCGGGACAGCGGGGCGACGCGGGGCGGGCAGGCGTGCAGCCCGATGCCGGGCACCGTCATCGCCGTGCTCGTCGAGGCCGGGGCGGCGGTGACCGCGGGGCAGTCCCTGCTGGTCGTCGAGGCGATGAAGATGGAGCATCCGGTCATCGCGCCCGTCGCGGGTGTCGTCACCGACGTGCTCGCCCGCCAGGGCGACCTGGTCGCGCTCGATCAGCCGCTGGCCGTCGTCGCCCCGCGCCCTGACCCCACGGCGGTCGCGTCCGCGGCCTGAGCGCCCCGGATGACCGCCTACGGCCGTCCAGACTCGGTCCGCGCCCGGGTCTCATCAGGCGCGCCGCGGCGGGGTCAGCTGGCCGACGAGGGCCGCGCGGGCCTCCTCCTCGCCGAGTCCGACGAGGTCGACCGTCTCGATGGCCGCGAGCCACCCGGGCGGCTCGCACGGCTCGACCCGGACGGTGAACGCGGGCCGCTGCCGGCCGCCGTTGCTCGTACGGGCGGCGGAGAGGTAGGCGGGGGACAGCACGACGAGCAGGGCCGGCGGCCCGTCGCCCACCGCCGTCCGCGGTGCGGGCCGGGCCGGTCGCGTGTCGGTCTCGAGCGGCTCCACCTGCCAGCCGGCCGCCTCCAGGTGCCAGCTGATCCAGGCCGCCCAGGCATGGTCGGCCGTGACGTGGGAGATCACCAGGACGTGGGAGGTCACCAGGTCGTGGGAGGTCACCAGGTCGTGGGAGGTCACCAGGACGTGGGAGGTCACCAGGTCGTGGGAGGTCACCAGGTCGTGGGAGGTCACCAGGTCGGCGCCGTGCGCCGCGGCCACCCGCGCACGGCCCCGGCTGGTCGAGGACGGGCGCGTGCCGCCGGCGCTGGCCAGGGC
>NZ_JALKFU020000759.1 GCF_023242965.2 Frankia sp. AgKG'84/4 | reverse complement strand
GCAGCAAGGTTGCGGACATCATCACCGGGCCAGGGGTGAGAAGATCAACGGGACGAGGTGATCCTTTCACTCGCCACCGACAATTTTCGGCCACCCGAGGTCCGCTGTGGGGTGGTCAAACCATCAACTGTCGTGATCATGGTGTTCCGCGGCGCACTCCGGCGCCGGAATGTCGGGAAGCCGCGGGCAAGGGTGCGACGGGACTACTCGCCAGCCGGCTCTGTGGTGAGGCTGCGGCTGGTTGTGGAGTCGTGGGCCTCGCCGTCACGCGCCCCGAACCCGCCCGCATGATCGATATAATGGTGGGTGGGCGTCCGCGTGGGGTGCGCGGGTGGGCTGGGGACGTAAGTTCGATGTCTACGCGGAAACGTCTGGGGTAAGCGTGGCGGTAGCGTGGCGGATGCGCTGCGCAACAGCAGGAGAAAGAGGGTTGCGGACGGTGCCGAGGGAGAAGGGGCGCAAAGCGATCGCGCAGAACAAGCGCGCCCGCCATGACTACGACATCCTCGACACCTACGAGGCTGGGCTGGTGCTGCGCGGCACCGAGGTGAAGGCGCTGCGGGCCGGCCGCGCCTCCCTGGTGGACGGGTTCGCCCAGATCAGCGACGGCGAGATCTGGCTGCACAACGTGCATATCCCGGAGTACACCGAGGGCACGTGGACGAATCACGCTCCTCGACGTAAGCGCAAGATGCTGCTGCACCGCAGTGAGATCGAGAAACTCGTCGGCAAGACCCAGGAGGGCGGACTCACTCTCGTCCCGCTCGTCCTGTACTGGAAGGACGGTCGGGCCAAGGTCGAGATCGCCCTGGCCCGCGGACGTAAGGCGTACGACAAGAGGCACGCTCTCGCCGACCGCGATGCCGCCCGGGAGATCAGCCGGGAGATGGGCCGGCGGGTCAAAGGCCGCTACAGCTGACCGCCACGGACGAACAGCCGGCCCGGGATGACGGACGGCTGGCCCAGCTCGCGGAACTGCTGACCGTCCGCGGTGGTGAGGTGCTGGCCGCCGCGTCCGCCGTCTACGCCGAGACGCCGGGCTCGGGCGGCGGTGGCAGCGGCGGTGGCGGTGGTGGTGTCGCGGCGGTCGCGGCACGGGAGCTGGTACAAGCGGTCGGTCTTCTACGAGGTGCTGATCCGCGGCTTCGCCGACTCCAACGGCGACGGCACGGGCGACA
>NZ_JALKFU020000758.1 GCF_023242965.2 Frankia sp. AgKG'84/4 | reverse complement strand
GGGCACCCCGCCGGCCGCGCCGTCCCGGGCCGCCGCCGCACCGCCGAGCCGTTGGGTGACGAGATTCACCTTCGGGCCGGCCTCCTGATCACGGTTCTCGGCGAAGTGCCCGACCCCGAGTGTGCGCAGGATCACTACGTCCTCGGCGGGGTACGTCTTGCTCACCGCAATGAGGGTGAGGTCCCCCGGATCGCGCCCGGCGTCGCGCGCGGCCGCGCCGATCCGCTCCCGCACGGCGGCGAGCCGGTCCACCAGACGGGCGCGGCGCCGCGGGTCGTCCGCCGCGTCACCGGTGCGGGCGGGGGCCGGTGGTGGCCGGCCCGTCACGCCCCCGCTCCGCCGAGCCAGGCCAGGCCAGCGAATCGGCCGGTGCGGCCGTCACGGCGGAAGGAGTACAGCTCGGCGTCCTCCGCCGGGCAGCGCGGCGAGACTGCGATGTCGATCACACCCGAATAGCGAAGCTGGCCGACGATCCCGGCACGCAGGTCGATCGAGGCCGTCCCCTGCCGCGTCGTGGCGGAGCTGCCCGGGACCTGCCGGTCGACCTCGTCCCGTAGCCACGCCGGCACCTCGTAACATCCCGCGCACACGCAGGGACCAACCGTCACCGAAAGCTCGTCCGCCTCGATGCCGAGCTCGCCGAAGGCCGCGAGGGTCGCGCCGATGACGCCCCGGGCCATGCCACCCCGGCCGGCGTGGGCAACCCCGACGGCGCCCGTCGCCTCGAACAGCACCGGGGCGCAGTCGGCGACCATCACCGCCAGTGCCAGCCCGGGGACGTCCGTCACCAGCGCGTCCGCCTCCGGCGGCGGTCCGGGTTCCCGGGCGAGGACGGCCCGGCTGCCATGGACCTGGCGCATGTACTGCACCGGCAGTCCGACCCGCTCGGCGAGGCGCCGCCGGTTGGCCAGAACCGACGGCGCGGCGTCGCCGACATGGTCACCGAGGTTGAGCCCGGCGAAGGGCGGCGCGCTGACGCCGCCCGCCCGCGAGGTGACGAGAACCGGCATGACCGGAGTCTCCCCCGGGACCGCTCACTTGAGAAAGTCCGGCACGTCCAGCTCGTCGTCGTCGGCGACCTGGCGCACCGGCCGGCGCGGCGGGTAGGTCGGCCGGGGCGCGGCGACCCGCGGCGGCTCGACCCGGTGCTGCTGGCCGTGGTCTACGACGGCCGGCTCGACCGGCTCC
>NZ_JALKFU020000100.1 GCF_023242965.2 Frankia sp. AgKG'84/4 | reverse complement strand
GGCCGACTCCACCAACGCCACCGCGCCGGGTGCGGGCCCCGGGGCGAGGGGCGCGGGCCCCACGAGGTCGGCCGGCGCCTCCTCGAGGAGCAGGTGGGCGTTCGTGCCGCTGACGCCGAATGACGACACGCCCGCCCGCCGTGGCCGCCCGTCACGCGGCCACGGCCGGGACTCGGTCAGAAGCCGGACCGCACCAGCCGACCAGTCGACCTGACGGCTTGGCTCGTCGACGTGCAGGGTGGCGGGAAGGACGCCGTGCCGCATGGCCTGCACCATCTTGATCACACCCGCGATGCCGGCGGCGGCCTGGGCGTGGCCGATGTTCGACTTCAGCGACCCCAGCCACAGCGGCCGGCCGGCCGGCCGGCCCTCGCCATAGGTCGCGAGCAGTGCCTGGGCCTCGATCGGATCACCCAGCTTCGTCCCGGTGCCGTGACCCTCGACCACGTCGATGTCCGCCGGTCGAAGCCCGGCGCCGGTCAGCGCCCGCCGAATCACCCGCTGCTGGGCGCGGCCGCTCGGCGCCGTCAGGCCGTTCGAGGCGCCGTCCTGATTCACCGCCGACCCCACCACGACGGCCAGTACCCGGTGCCCGTTGCGCCGCGCGTCCGAGAGTCGCTCCAGCACCAGCGCACCGACGCCCTCGGACCAGCCCGTTCCGTCGGCCGATTCGGCGTACGACCGGCAGCGGCCGTCGGCGGACAGTGCGCCCTGCCGCGAGAACTCCACGAAGGGCTCCGGCGTCGACAGCACGGTGGCCCCACCGGCAAGTGCCAGGGAGCACTCGCCCCGGCGTAGTGCGGCGGCGGCCAGATGCATCGCCACCAGGGACGACGAACAGGCGGTGTCCACCGTGACCGCGGGTCCTTCGAACCCGAACACGTACGAGATCCGGCCTGAGGCCACGCTTGAGGCGGTACCGGTGGTGACGAAACCTTCGAGCTCGGGCGGCACCGGCGACCCGAAGCCCGAGCTGTGTCCCATGGCACCGACGAACACGCCGACGTCGCACCCGGCCAGCGGGGCCGGATCCATCCCGGCGTCCTCGAATGCCTCCCAGGAGACCTCGAGCAGCTTGCGCTGCTGCGGGTCCATGGCCAGCGCCTCGCGGGGCGAGATGCCGAAGAACGCGGCGTCGAAGGCGCCAGCCTCGGCGAGGAATCCGCCACGGTCGACGTGTGAGGTACCGGCCCGACCGGGAGCGGCGGCGAAGAGTGCGTCCAGGTCCCAGCCGCGGTCCTCGGGGAAACCGGTGGTGCCGTCACCTTCCTCGCTGATCAGTCGCCATAGATCGGCCGGATTCTTTACGCCGCCGGGTAACCGGCAGGCCATGCCGACGATCGCGATGCGCTCGTCGTCCGCATGCGGCCTGACGCCGACGTCGATCGCTGGATCCGGGCCGTGGCCGATGTCCGAACCAAGGATCTCCGCGCGCAGATGGCGGGCTAGCGACGCCACCCTCGGATGGTCGAAGATGATCGTGGCCGGCAGTACGAGACCGGTCGAAGCCGCGAGCCGACCGCGCAGCTCGACCACCGCGACCGATGACAGACCCAGGTCGCGGAAGGCACGGTCGGCGCGCAGGTCGTTCTCCGCACCGCGGCGGCGAAGCACGTCGCGGGCGTGGTCGCGGATCAGCTCCAGCAGCGTGTCCAGCTGTGCCCGCGGGCTCATCGCGGCCAGGCGGGCGCGCAGGGCGGCGGTGACTGCGGCGTCCGGCGCGGGGACCGCGGGTTCGGCCGGCTCAAGCTCACGCAGGAGGGTTGGCACTGGTACTCCGGGCGGCAGCCGCAGCCCGACCAACCCGGCCCGACCGCTACCGAGGGCCAGATCGACGGCGAACAGGAAAGCCTGCGGGGTGTCGTCGGAGGTCGGCCAGGCCAGCAGCGTGGCCGCTCGCCCGGCCCGCAAACGCCGGTCGACGAGCGCACGTGGCCAGTGCTCGGTGACCGGTTCCGGAGCGTTCGTCGCGGTGCCCAGCACCGGCGCGGAATCGGTCACCACGAGGAACGCCGTCGCGTCCGGGAAGATGTCGTCCAGGGCATGGCCAAGCGCGTCGTCCGCCGCGGCGTGGATCACCGTGACCGAACCGCCCGGTCCGGCGAGGTTGACGCTGTCGGCCGAGTGGAGATCGGCAAGCTGGACGATCTCGGCATCGCCCAGCCCAGGGTCATCGGGCGGCACGACACCGGCGGGAAGTCCGGCGAGTAGCACCCGGCGCACCCCGTAGCCGGTGACCAGGCGGCGCAGCAGGGCGGCTCCGCGCTCGACATCGGCGCCAGTGAGGACAACCGTGTCGGCCGGTCCCGGCCAGGCCTGGGGCCGGGGCTCGCCGTCCACCGGCACCCAGGCCAGGTAGGCGCCGTCCGGCTCGTCCGCGCGCCGCCAGCCGAGCTCGGCGATGCCCTCGTGGCGGCCGGTCGCGGCATACCGCGTCCAGGAGGGAAGGTCAGCCAGCAGCCGGCGGAGGATCTTGCCCGACGGCGTCCGCGGCACCGCTGCCACTTCGCGGATCTGCTCGGGTAGTTTGTACGCCGCGAGGTTTGCCCGGCAGCGTTCGATCGCGGACCACGGATCGAGACCGCCGGGACCCGTTACGACGTAGGCCACCGGCACCTCGCCGAGCACCTCGTGCGGCAGGGCCGAGACCGCGGCGTCGGCGATCCCGGGCACGGCCCGCAGGACCGACTCGATCTCCTCCGGGTGGATGTTCTCGCCGCCCCGGATGACCAGATCCTTGATCCGCCCGCAGATCGTGAGGTATCCCGCGTCGTCTCGGCGGGCGAGGTCGCCGGTGCGGAACCAGCCCGCGCTGAACGCGGCCGCTGTCGCCTCCGGGCTGTTGTGGTAACCCACCATGACATTCGGCCCGCGGACCCAGACCTCGCCCTCCTGCCTGGGCGGACGGTCCTGCCCGGTGTCGGGGTCGACCACCCGGACGTCGACGCCAGGTGCCGGCAGGCCGCAGGACCCCTCCACCCGCGCGCCGTCCGGAGGGTTCATCGTGATGGCCCCGCAGGTCTCCGTGCTGCCGTAGGCGTCGATGAGCGGGACGCCGTAGAGCTCCTCGAAGTCGCGCCGCAGCCGCGAACCCGTCACGGCACCACCGACCAGGCCGATCCTCAGGTCTGGCAGGGTCGGGCCACCCTCCCGGGCGAGCCGGACGAGGTGATGATAGGTGGCGGGGACACCCGCCACGAACGTCGCGCGCCGGGCGCGCAGCTCCACGAGCACCTCCTGCGCCGAGCTTCCGTCCATGAGGTGGGCGCTCGCACCGACCGCCGTCACCGCCAGCACGCAGGCGATGTGCGAGAGGCTGTGGAACAGCGGCAGGGGCCAGAGCACGCGGTCCTCGGGCCGGAGGCCGGGAACCGGAACGTAGCTGGCTGCCACGGACCACAGGCAGTTGCGCTGGGTGGACAGCACACCCTTGGGCCGCCCGGTTGTTCCGGACGTGTAGAACATGAAAGCTGGTTCGTCCAGCCCCAAGTCGTCTCGGGCCGGTCGGCCCGGGTCGGTGCCCGCGAGCCGCTCGACGTCACTCAACTCGGGCAGCGCGCGGGCCACCTCGGGCCGTTCGGGGTCCCGATCCGCGCCGACGACAAGCACCGTCATTCCGACCGGGCCGAGCTCCAAAAACTCCCCGGCGTGTGCCTCGTCGGTGACCACGAAGGCCGCGCCGCTGTCAGCCAGCAGGTAGCCCAGCTCGGCCCGGCTGGACTGCGGGTTCACCGGCACGCCGATACCCGCTGCGCGCAGGACTGCGAGATAGCCCTCGATCATCGCCACCCGGTTACCCAGGCAGAGAAGCACGGGTTCGCCTCGCCGCAGGCCGAATTCGACGAGGTGGCCGGCGAGTCGGCCGGTCCGGATGTACAGGTCGGCATAGGTCACCGAGCACTGAGAGTCGGAGAAGGCAATATGGTCGGTGAACCGCGCGGCGTGCTCTCGGAGAATATCGGGGAGCGGTCTGATCAGATCGTCACGCACGATAGCCACTAACTCCGTCAGGGGACCTGAGAGCCGTTAGGGGGCTGCCACCCGCTGCGGGCGGCCAACTACCAGCGGACTGGTAGTTTTCCTACACCGAACACCGAGCCTTTCAGGCGCAGCGGGACGTCTTCAGCAGGTATGGCGAGCCGTAGTTCCGGAAATTCTTCGAGCAATGCCTTCAGGCCGACACGTAGCTGAATTCGAGCAAGGTTCTGCCCAATACACTGGTGCACCCCGTGGCCAAAGGCCACATGGCCGGCGGTATCCCGGTCGATGGCAAGTCGGTTTGGGTCAGGGAACTTGTCCGGGTCGCGGTCAGCGGCCGGAAGCGACACCGTGATCGTCTCACCTTTCGCGACAAGATGCCCGCATAGCTCGATATCCTCAGACGCAGTCCGGAAGATCTCGTACTGGTTCACCGACAGGTAACGCAGCAGCTCCTCCACCGCGTTGTCCAGCTTTCCCGGGTCGGCACGCAACTCGGCGAGCTGGTCCGGGTGACTCAACAGCGCGAAGACGCCGACGGTGAGCGCACTCTCGGTGGTCTCATAGCCAGCGAAGAGCAACATGACCATCATGTTGTAGATCTCTTCGTCGTTCAGCTGTCCGCCACCGGCCAGCCTGCTGAGGATATCGTCCCCGGGATTCTGTCTTTTACGGACGACCAGTTGCATCAGCCAGGGCATGAGCGCCCCGAAGGCAGCTTCCATCTCCGGGAAGGTGCAATCCGGGTCGTGCATGACGGCGGGTGCGTGAGCGAAGTACTCCCGCTCGTCATAGGGAAAGCCGAGAAGCTCCGAAAGCATGCGTAGAACAAACGGCCGGCTGAACGCCGCAGACAGATCGGCTGGCCGGCCGCCGGCCCTCATCTCGGCTATCTGCGCGGCGGCGATCCGCTGTAGCCGCGGTGCCAGCTGAGCGAGCCGGCGAGCCGTGAACTCGCCGGTCAGCATCCGCCGGTAGTGCGTGTGCTCTGGCGGGTCGACGTGGATGAACATGCCCGGCTGAACCGGTACCGGAGGCACCGGTTGCCCGAACTTCTTCACCGGAAAATGGCCGGTCTCCAGGCTGTGGCTGAACCGGGAATCGCCGAGTACCCTCCGGGCAAGCTCGTAGCTGGAGGCGAGCCACCCGACATGGCCATCCGGGTAGATCATCCGTGTCAGTGCACGCGAGGGGCGAAGTTCATCGAAGATGGCGGCCGGGTCGAAACGATGGGTGCGGTCCCAGGGAACTTCGAACGAAACGGCTTCGGTCATTGCCTTCCTCGACGTAGATCGATGGCACTCCGTTTACTGCACCGCCAGTTTCCCGAGACTCTCGTAGGCAGTGGAGAGCGACTTCTCGGCGATCGGCTTCAGCGCTGCCATCTGGGGCACAATCTGAGCGAACGTCAGCTCGGAGTGGGCGAAGTGCAGGTCGTCGGCCAGGCCGATGGCACTGAGCACGGCCCTCACATAGGGCTCCTGGAAGTCCCAGCCTTCGCGCGGGGTGCCGGGGGCGTACGAGCCACCGCGGGCCGTCACCACGACCACCGACTTGGCGCGCAGGAGGCCGACTTCGGTGCCCGGGGCTATCATGTGCGCGGGCGTCACGATGCGGTCGATCCACGCCTTGAACGACGACGGAACCGTGTAATTGTACATCGGGATCGCGATGAGGAGCGTCGTGGCCTCACGCACCTCGGCCGTGAGGGCCTGGGTGAGCGCCCTGTCCTCCGGGCTGACGCCATGCTTCTCGGCGTTGCCCTCGACGTCGGTCTCCGGGTCGAACAGCCACTCACGGATGCCGTGGGTGATGTGCGGAATCGGCTCGACCCCGAGGTCCCGATAGACATAGCCGGCACCAGCGTGGTTCTGCCGCCACTGGTCCGCGAAGTAGGCGGACAGCTTGCGCGACGTGGACTCGCCCTGTCGGATGCTGGCGTCTATGTGCAGCAAGGAAGGCACAGCCAACCCCTCGCCTCTCGGATCGATGGCATACCCGCACTCGAAGGTGGACATCGAACGGGCTTCCCGGTCGATGGAAAGGCTAACCTCGGGGGCGACCTGCGCGGCATCCCTCAGTCTGGTATGCCGCTCAGCCGGATCCGGCGGCTACCTCCCGCTTCTTGATCCGTTCCCACCGGCTCGCCAGCTCGACCCGGGAGGACAGGCCGAGCTTGCGGAAGATCTTCTTCAGATGCGCCGCGACGGTGTGGGTCGAGATGAACATCTCCTGTCCGACCCTGGTGTTCGTCAGCCCCTGACTGACGAGTTCGGCGACCGCGAACTCCGTGTCGGTCAACTGCCCGACGCCGGCTCCGGACACGGTGGCGCCCACTCGGGGTATCCGGCCGCCCCGGATTCCGACGTCGCGCAGCTTGCGTGCCACCCGCGAGCCATCCCTGGAGGCTCCGACAGCGAGGTAATGGTCCGCGGCCTGTCTGAGCAGGTCGGCCGAGCCGCCCGATTCAGTCCGGCGCGCACGCAGCACGCTTGCGGCATCCTCCAGGGCCGAGGCCTGGTTCCGGCGGCCGATGTGCATCTCGGCCACCGCCACGAGGGCTCGGTCGTCGCCCCTGAACAACGCGCTCGCGTGCATCGCGGCGGCACGCAGCGCCCCAAAGGAGGGATTGCGGACCGACAGCGTCCGGACCCGCTCGACAGCGAGCTCGGCCAGGTCCTCATCACCGAGCCTGCGGGCCGCCCGGACCAGCCAGGCCGCGGCCTCGGGCTGGGCCGCCAGCAGCTCTCCCGCCAGCTGTTCGTCGGTCACGAGCCCACGCACGATCGGCGCGACACTCTCCGGCGCCTCCCGGACCTCGCGGACCTCAGCGCTCACCCAAGCGCTCTGACCCGGCATGTGCCGCGCGTGGCTCAGCAGTACACCGCTCATCAGCTGGTCGGTGTGCAGGAGCGCGGTGTCGATGTCTGCCCGGCGTAGCGCCCGGCGAGCCAAAATCATGTGGCCGATCGGCCGCATCACGTCCAGATCGATGCCGTCGAGCGCGGCGATGGCGGCCTCGGCCTCGTCGGCGGCGTCGTCCATCCGGTCGAGAGCGAACTGGATCTCTGCCCGGCACATGCCGGCGGACGCCCGAACCTTCTCCCCGAGTTCGCGAGGGCCATCAGCGAGAACGTCATCCAGCACTTGGTTCGCAGCCCGCAGATCGCGGGCGTAGGTCAGCAGAAACGCATACCAGACTCCGGCCATGGATCGGCAGTCCCGACCGACACAGGCCGAGCGCGCGTCCGTGGCGGCGCGCCCGGCGAGAGCCAACCCCCTGCCCAGATCGCCACCACGCCAGGTCCAGGCAGAAACCGTGACCAGCTGGTCCACCGCACAGGTCAGGTTCTCGCAGCCCTCCAACGGCCGGCGAACCCCGGACGCGTCGCTCATGGCGAGCCCGAGCCCGGCAACCGAGTCCCGGATCACTTTCATCACCTCTTCGCAGTCGCACGACAAGGGGTCTGAAGCACGACCAGCCCAGTGGCCTGAGCCTGCCCTCGCCGCCGAGGCGCTCGACGCGAGCAGGCCGTCTGACAACACCAGGCACGACTCCTCGTCCAGTCGAATGGCTGGCGGACCACGTCCAGCTCGCGGCGGACCAGGCTACGGACGGCCGCACTGCTCGGAGGCAGGCAGGTCGTCACATCGGACCCCGAGGGCTCCCTCCCGAACAGGGCCAGCGACCATGCCGCCGGCGACAGCCCGGTCCCACCGCTTTCTTCACCATTCCCAAACCAGGTTCCATCGTTGGCAGACCAATGTCAACATCGGCCATCGGGCTGCCCTTCTGTCGGGCGCACTGTCAGCGACCTCTTACCGGCAGACCGGCCCGCTGACACCTTGACGGCCATTACCCGACCGTCGATGCGTCATTCTTCGATGCGCTAAGCGAACCTTCTGAAGTTCCTGACCGACTCGCCGCCCAGGCAGACGAAACTGGTCACTTTACACTATTCCACCAACCTGGACGCCAACCCGCGAGCGGTCACGCCAGTGGCTTCTGGAGGTCGACGGTCCGCCCTCCCTCGAGGATCCCCAGACTCAGCGTCCATGCGCAGCTTGAGTAGGGTATACAACCTGGTCATGGCGCACATACGCGGCCAGGAGGCGGTCTTCCGCAACGAGCCACTCCGCGACCCCCTGTCCGATCCGACTCGCAAGGGTCCCCGTACGTCCAAGACAGTACCAGAAAAGTCCCGGAAAGCGACACCGATGGCCTTGGGACCTACGGACGGTGGCCGGATCCAACCATCCACACCCGTTATTCCTAGTCAGGCGCAGGATGACGGATCAGCGCGGGGCGCCATCTAAGACGGTCGGTTTTCCACTCGATTGGGGAGAGTGCGCCTTACGCCACAGCGGCTGGCGTCCCGTCCATATCCGAGCCCCGCCACAGCCTAGCCCGGCAGACAGGACCACAGCCCACCTGAGCCCTGTGGATCCGTTGGATCGATCGCACGTCGACGCCACTGGCATCCGGCGGGACGACGGCCGGCGACCGGCGGCCGCGATGGCCCGACCGATCCCCTGACAGCCGCACCGGTGCCGAGGCGGCCGGGTTCGGCGCGGCCATTCCACACGTGGGCAGCGCCGAACGATGGAACCACGGCCGTCGCGGCCGACCACCTGTCACCGCCTCCTGAAAACTGACCCTCAGGGGGCCGCGAAGGCTGACCCCTGCTGGTGTAGGAGGGGCGCTGAAGGTGGAGGACTGGGCGGAAATCCGCCGGTTGCCTCGGGTTGAGGGTGTACCGATCAAGGTGATCGCGCGGCGGTTGGGGGTGGCGCGGAACACGGTGCGGGCGGCGTTGGCGCCGGATCGGCCGCCGAAGTACGAGCGGGCGCTGCGGGGGTCGGTGGTCGATCCGTTCGAGCCGCAGGTCCGGGCGTTGCTGGCCCAGTGGCCACGGATGCCGGCGCCGGTGATCGCGCAGCGGATCGGCTGGCCGTATTCGCTGTCGCCGTTGAAGAAGCGGCTGACGGTGATCAGGCCGGAGTATGTGGGGATCGACCCCGTGGATCGCGTGGTCTATGAGCCGGGGCAGTTCACGCATTGTGATCTGTGGTTCCCGGCGCCTGTGATTCCGGTGGGCGCGGGGCAGGAACGGGTGTTGCCGGTACTGGTGATGACGTTGGCGTTCTCCCGGTTCCTGACCGCGAGGATGATTCCCTCACGCCAGGCCGTTGACATTCTCTCGGGTACGTGGCTACTGATCGACGGGGTGGGGCGGGTCACGAAGACGCTGGTCTGGGATCGGGAATCGGCGATCGAGGGGACGGGGCGGGTATCGGCGCCGGCGGCGGCGTTCGCGGGAACACCGGCGACCCAGATCAGGCTTGCACCGCCTCGGGACCCGGAATATAGGGGTATCGTTGAGCGGGCCAATGGTTATTTCGAAACGTCGTTTCTACCTGGGCAGCGGTTCATCTCCCCGGCAGATTTCAACAGCCAGCTCCCTGAATAGCTTACCCTGGCGAACACCCGTATCGTTCGGTCGATCGGAAGCCGTCCGGTCGACCTACTGGAGGCCGATCTGCGGTCGATGCTGGAACTGCCGCCGGTCGATCCGCCGATCGGGCTTTCCACCCGGGTCCGGCTCGGCCGGGACCACTACGTGCGAGTCGACTCGCCGCGCCATCCCGACCGCTACGATGGCGAGATCTTCTACAGACAGTCGTGGAAAGTCGTAGACAGTCGATGAGGTAGGTGAATGAGAGAGATTCGTGGAACTCCGCGGAGGAGACGAAGGGTCAGCTGGCGGGTGGTGTCACTGGCCATGCTGGTCTTGTTGGGACTGAGTGGATGCTCGGTTGGATCCGAGACCGCCGACGCCTCGGCCGGCACCACTGCCGACTCGGGGCAGTCCGGCACGGGGCAGAACCTGTCTCCCCAGGGTCACCGTAAACCGGTACCGGCACTTGCCGGAACGACCCTGGCCGGCAAGCACGCGGACCTTGCGTCACTGCGCGGCCGCGTCACCGTGGTCAATTTTTGGGCATCCTGGTGCCCCCCGTGCCGAGCCGAGACGCCGGTACTGGTCAAGGCCGCCCAGGACAATCCGACGGTCGCCTTTCTCGGAGTCGACGAAAAGGAGTCGGCCTCCGCGGCGCAGGCCTTCGTCCGCAGCTTCGCCGTCCCCTATCCCAGTATCGTTGACCGGCTCGGCACCCTCACGGCACGCTGGCCTTCCATTCCGGCCCTGCCAGTGACGTTCGTGGTCGATGCCGACGGCGATATCGCGGCCCGCTTCGCCGGCGGCGTGACCAGTGATTCGCTCGGTGCTGTCCTCGACAGCCTGGCCACCGAGAAGTAGGTGCAACGTTCCCGCTCGGACCTGTCGGCCTCGTCGATCAGCGTCGCCCGCGGGTGGCCGGATTGCGAACCAGCCGGCCGGGCAGAGCCCCCGTGGGCTCGTCCTCGCGGTAGGTGATGGTGCCGTTGACCATGGTGAGGGCGTAGCCCTCGGTCTTCTGCACGAGGCGGCGTCCGCCGGCGGGGAGGTCCCAGACCGCGGCGGGGCGGTGCAGGCGCAGCCGGTCGACGTCGATGATGTTGAGGTCGGCGCGCAGGCCGGGGCGCAGCAGGCCGCGATCGAGCAGGCCCACCGCCTCGGCGCCCGGACGGGTGAGCATCCGGACGGCCGCCGCCAACGTGATCTTCGGGCCGCGGGTGCGGTCGCGGGTCCAGTGGGTGAGCAGCGTCGTCGGGTAGCTGCCGTCGCTGATCGTGCCGTAATGGGCGCCGCCGTCGCCGAGGCCGACGATGGTATGGGGGTGCTGCAGGAGCTCGCGCACCGGTTCCAGGTCGCCGCCCTGGTAGTTGTTGGCGGCCAGCAGGAACACGGCGAGGCCGCCGCTGTCGACCATCAGGTCGTAGATGAGTTCCCGTGGGCTGACGCCCCGGGCGGCGGCGAGCGCGCCGACCTTCGCGTCCGCGGTCGGCTCGTAGTCGGGGTCCTCGGCGAGGACGTAGAGCTCGGCGTCCTGACTGGCGAAGTACCGGAAGATCGGGTTGGGATGCTCGGAGGGTTCGGCGAGAATCCGCGCGCGCCGGTCCGGGTCGCGCAGCGCCTCGACGCGCTGCGCCAGCGGCAGGTGCGCGATCTGCTGGTAGCCCGGGGTGAACACGAACGGGTGGAACGACAGGTCAAGGCCGAGGATCACCCCGACGGGACGGGGGAACACCTGGCCGCGGATCGGCGGTTCGCCGTCGCGGTTCGCCGCGTCGAGGGCGTCGAGGTAGAGCCGGGCGTGGTCGGGGAAGTGCGCGGAGGTCATCAGGCTGAACGACAGCGGCCCGCCGGAGGTCGCCGTCAGCCGCCGGAACAGCGCCACCTCCTCGATCGGGTCGTGCGCGCCCTGGCTGCCGATGAGCTGCAGCACCCCGGCGCCGGCGCGGCGTAGGCCGCGGGCGAGCGCGTGCAGTTCGGCCTCGTCGGCGCCGACCGTCGGGGCGAGTTCGCCGTCGGGGGTGCGGTGGCCGATGCTGCGCGAGGTGGTGACCCCGAGCGCGCCGGCGCGCACCGCCTCGGCGACGATCGCGGTCATCGCGTCGAGGTCGGCGGCGGTGGGAGCCTCCCGGTCGGCGCCGCGCTGACCCATGACGTGCACGCGGACGGCGGCGTGGGGTAGCTGCGAGGCGAAGTCCAGGTCCGCCCGGCGCTGCGCCAGCGTCGCCAGGTAGTCGGGATAGGACTCCCAGGTCCACGGCAGACCCTCGGCCATGACGATCTCGGGGATGTCCTCGACACCTTCCAGCACCTTGATCAGCAGCTCGCGGTGCTCCGGCGCGCAGGGCGCAAAGCCGACGCCGCAGTTGCCCATCACGGCGGTGGTGACGCCATGGTTGGACGACGGCGCGAGGCGCTGCTCCCAGGTGACCTGGCCGTCGTAGTGGGTGTGGATGTCGACGAAGCCCGGCGTCACCAGCCGGCCGTCCGCGTCGATCTCCTCACGGCCGGTGCCCTCGACGCGGCCGACGGCGGCGATCTGGCCGCCGGTGACCGCGACGTCGCCCTCGACGAGCGGCCCACCGCTGCCGTCGGCGATCAGCCCACGACGGATCACCAGGTCAAAGTGTGTAGCCACCTGCCCACCTCCCATGAACGAGCATTCACACTATGGGAAGGGTGAGCGGTGTCACGCAACCGAATGGCCTCCGCATCGGCCTAAGTACTCGCGCTCAGGCGCGCTGAGTGGCCGCGCTCAGGCGCTATCGGCCTTCGGCCGCCACTGTTGATTCCGTGAGTGAGCATGACGTCCGCGAGTGAGCATGACGCCGTCAGCGAGCAAGACGCCGTCAGCGAGCAAGACGCCGTCAGCGAGCGCGGCGCGCCGCGGCCGCGCCGCATCGAGATGGCCGCCGCCCTGCGCGTGCTGCTCGCGGTGGTCTGGATCGCCGGCCCGCCGTGGACGCTGTGGCAGGCGGTGATCACCAGTGCCGGCTTCTTCGGGGAGCAGCCGAGTCAGGAGGAGCTGCTGGGCAGCGGCCGGTACCTGCACCTCGGCGCGGCGATCGCCCTCGGCGTCCCCCTGCTGGGTCTGCTCCTGGCGATGGCCGTCGGCGACCGCGGCGCCACGTGGCGTTGGCTCGCCGCCTGCGTCCTCGGCGTTCTGGCCGCGGCGTTCCTCCTGTGCCTGAGCCGCGGCTACCGGCCGGACCCCGCGCCGCGTCCCGCACCTGCCCCGGTGCACTGCCGGGCGTACAGCGGTGGATATTCGAACTGCCCGGGCGGCTGACCGGGACGGGCGCAGGGTGGCGCGGCGGCGCGGCGG
>NZ_JALKFU020000757.1 GCF_023242965.2 Frankia sp. AgKG'84/4 | reverse complement strand
CGTCCGGGTAGCCGGCGACCCGCCCGCCTTCCCGCTCGTCGGCGGGCCCCGGGCTGCGCCAGCGGGTGCCGGTGCGCACCGCGAGGATGCCGACGCCCGCAGGGCCGCCGAACTTGTGCGCGCTGGCGGTGAGCAGGTCCGCGCCGAGGTCTCGCAGATCCACGGGCAGGTGGCCGACGGTGACGGCGGCGTCGGTGTGCAGCGGGACCCCGGCGGCGCCTAGCCGCTCGGCCACCTCGGCGACCGGTTGGAGGGTGCCGACCTCGTGGTTGGCGTGCTGCAGACTGGCGAGCGCGGTGCCCTCGACGGGGGTGTACCCGGCCGGATCGACCCGGCCGAGCCCGTCGACCGGGACCTCGACGACCCGCCCGCCGGCTCGTTCGTGGTGCGCGGCGGCGTGCAGAACGCTGGAGTGCTCGACCGCGCTCACCATCACGACGTCGCCCGTGCGCCGACGCGCGGCGGCGGTGCCGAGCACGGCCAGACTGGCCGCGGCGGTGCCACTGGCGGTGAAACTGATCTCGTCCGGGCGGGCGCCGAGCACGCCGGCGACGGTCTCCCGGGCGGCGTCGAGCAGCATTCTCGCCCGCCGGCCCTCCCGGTAGAGCCGCGCCGGGTCCGCCCAGCCGTCATCCAGCGCCACCAGGTACGCCGCGCGCGCCGCGGGGTGCAGGGGCGTGGTCGACGCATGGTCGAGATAGGCCGGCACGACTGCGACGCTACGCCCCGACGTGCCGGCGGGGGGGCGCGCGTCACAGCCCCTGATGGGGCCTGAGGCGAGAAGCCGCGGGGCCGCTGAGATACGCTGCTGCCGCACCATCTACAGCGTGTCGAAGACAGCATGTCGTCCGGAGGGATCGACCGGGGTGACATGGCGTTTGAAGGGGTTTCGCGGATGGCGGCGCAAGGCTTTTGCCCGCCGCGCGAGCCGCTAGTCGTGGGAGGCAGGACCTGGTGAGGAGATCCTTCGGTCGGACCCGGCCGTCGGTCGCGGATGTCGAGGGCACGCCGAGCACGCCGGCTGACCCCGGCGGTGCGTTCGAGGCCGTGGGCGACATGGTCGAGGCTGGCATGGCCACGGCGGGCATGGCCACGGCGGGCATGGCCACGGCGGGCATGACCACGGCGGGCATGGCCACGACGGCTGACACGGCTCCGACGGCTGGCACGGCCCGCGCGGTCGACGCT
>NZ_JALKFU020000756.1 GCF_023242965.2 Frankia sp. AgKG'84/4 | reverse complement strand
GCCCGCAGGTGGCGGTGGGCGACGGCGAGCAGCCGCCGGGCCCGCTCGGGCGCGTCGGGGTCGCCGTGGCCGTGCACACAGGCGAGCATGGCCTGCGTGCACGCCCGGTAGGCGACGTAGTAGTGCTGCAGCGAGGCCGGGTGCACCTCGCCGCTGAACTCCCGGTAGGCCTCGAGGAACTCGGCGGCCTCCTCGGCGGCGCCGAGGCGTTCCAGGTCCATGGCGAGCGAGGCGACGTCACCGAGGACGTCACCGGAGCGCAGCCGCGGGTCGAACTCGACGCAGTCGAGGATGCGGGGCCCGTCGTCGAGGCAGAAGATGTCCTCGGCGAGCAGGTCCCCGTGCCCGTCGCGGATCCAACCCGCCCGGGTGCGTTCGGCGAGCAGTTCGCCGCGCCCGGCGAGGTAGCGCCGGGCGAGCAGGCCGATGTCGTCGACGACCGCGGCGTCGAGCTGACTGCCGCGGTAGGCGGAGATCCCGGCGAGGCTCTGGCGCCACAGCTCCTGCTGGGCGCCGCGCTCCCCCAGCGCCGCGATCCACGGGGCACTCTCGCAGCGCTGGTGGAACACCGCCAACGCGCGGGCCACGGCGCGCAGCATCGGCGCGACCCGGTGCCCGCGGCGCACCAGCGTGGACAGCTGCCGGCTGGCCGGCATCCGCCGCATCACCACCACGTGGTCGACCAGCGCGCCGGCGTCGTCGTGCAGGTCGGCGACGCCGAGGTAGACGTCGGGGGCAAGGCGGCGGTTGAGGGTCACCTCCGCCACGCACAGCGCCTCGCGGGCCTCCCGATCGGCCTCGGTGAACGACGCCTCGACGGGTTTGCGGCGTTTGTAGACGCGCTCGGCGCTCAGGTAGAGCACGGCGCCGGGGGTTTCGTGGAGCTCCCCCGCGTCGAGATCGGCGAGCGCGGGGGCGCGCAGCCGCGGCGGGGCCGGTGACGCGCCGGGATGCGCTCCGGCCCCGGGCGCCGCGCCGGAGGAAGGCCCCATGCCCGACGAAGGCCCCATGCCCGAGGAAGACACCATGCCCGACGAAGGCCCCATGCCCGACGAAGGCCCCATGCCCGACGAAGGCCCCATGCCCGACGAGGACACGGCGCCCGACGAGGACACGGCGGCGGTGGAGGACGACGTGGCGGGTGGCCTGTTCGCGGCGAGCGCCGCGGACGGCCGGACGGCGCGGACCCTGTGC
>NZ_JALKFU020000755.1 GCF_023242965.2 Frankia sp. AgKG'84/4 | reverse complement strand
GGCCGGATGCGTGGGCGAGGCGGATGGTGGGGCGGGGCCCTGCGAAGGGCGGCGCGCGCTCAGCGCAGGCGGCCGCCGCGGGGCACGTTGCGGGGGATCGGGCCCTTCGGGATCGGCAGGGCGGCGCCGCCGATGGCACGCAGCTTGCGGTCGAGCGTTTCGACCTCGCCCTTGCTCAACGCACGGCGCAGGCGCATCAGAGTCGGCTGCAGCTTCGGCAGCGGAGTCTCGCCCTCACCGGTGCCGATGATGATGTCGGTGACCGGTGCCTCGCCGACGACCCGGCGGATGCGGCGTTTCTCCGCGGCGAGCAGTTCCCGCGGACCTCGCCCGCGACCCTCGGCGATGATCACAACGCCGGCCCTGGAGACGACCCGGTGCACCACGTCCTGATTGCGATTCACGCCGACCACGGGGGTGATCCGCCAGTCGCCGCGCATCCGCTCGACGACACCGGCGGCCGCGCCCGGCTTGCCTTCCATCTCCGCGTAGGCGGTGCGCTGGACCCGCCGGCTGAACAGGTTCAGGGCGACGACGACACCCAGCAGGAGGGCGATCGGGATCCACAGGTACAGCGGGCCGACGACGATGCCGAGCACGACACCGATCACGAGCGGCCCGGCGAGGCCGGCGAGAGTGATCCAGAGGACCTGCGGGTCCCGCTGCCGGGTGATCTTGAAGACCGCCCAGAGCTGCGTGAGCCGGGCCTTGAACCCGGTCCCCTCGGCGGGGGTGCCACCACGGCCGTTCGCGGCCGCGCGGTTCGCGGCACCACCACCGGAGGCGCCGCCGCGGCCTGTCCCGATCTTCCCGGCCGCATTCGCCGGCGTGCTCTTCTCCGCGGCCGCGGGATCCCTCGGCTGCTTCCTCAGTGCCATGACCGCGAGCCTACGGCCTCGGCCCTGATCCCAGCAGCGGCATCCGCCACGATGGTGATCAAGTGGTGTTCGCGGTCAGGGAACGACGGCGAGGAAGGACGGCGTCCGAACCGGCGTCGCGGCGTTGCCCGAAGCGGGCGACGTCCCTCAGCTCGGTGCCGTCGCGACCCTGGGCAGCACCCTGGCGGCGCCTGGCCGCCCTGCTCTGCGGGCGAGCCGGACCGGCCCATTGACGGCGCACAGGGGTTCGGAGTTCGGCGCCGCGGCGCCGGCCTGGGCGGGCAGTTGACTGACCGCCGACGCGGGCGCGCCGGCCGAGCGG
>NZ_JALKFU020000754.1 GCF_023242965.2 Frankia sp. AgKG'84/4 | reverse complement strand
GGCCCGGCCGGCGACAGCGGCCCCCGCGACGGCGACCGACCGGCCATCGATGCGGGACAACGCACGAACGGCCTCGCGGCCCTGCCCGGCACCGGACCGACCAACGGAGCCGGCAACAGGCAACGCCCGGGCGCCGAGCCGGCCACCCGGGGCAGCATCTTCGACGACAAGAGCGGACCGGGGCGCCTGCCCAACACCGGCCCGTTCCCGCTCACCGGCCCGCTGGCCGCGCAGATCGGCTCCGACCGGACCGGCCCGCTGCCGACCACCGACCGCCGCGGCCTCGGCGTGGAGGCATTCGGCGGCGGACGGACCAACCGGGACGATCCCGGCGGCGGATCGGACACCCCGGCGGACACCGGCCCGGTCTCCCTCGACACCGACCTCACCCCGCAGCGCGAGCCGCAGGCACCCGACCAGCCGGTGGAGTACGACCGCGAGGCGACCGAACTCCCCTTGCCGCGTGAGGGGACCGGACCGAAGGGCCGTGGCCGCCCGGGGTCGGGCGTCACCCCAGAAACTGAGCACATCGAGCGGCGCGGCCCCGCTGCCCGCCGCGACCGCCCGGCACCGGACGTGACGAGCCCGATGTCGTTCGGCGACAACCGGTGGCCGACCCGCCCTCGACCGGCCGAGATCGACCAGCAGCCGGTCGACCGGGAGGAATCGGCGCCCAGGCTCCCCGTTCGCGGGCGGCCGGGGCCCGGGGCCGAGCGGATCCCGACCGGGCCGGTGGGCGGCGTGTTCGCCCCCGTCGACCGCGGACCCGTCGACCGCGGACCCGTCGACGGTGAGCAGCCGGCTGACCCGCCGACCGCGACCGCGTCGGCAACCGGCCCGCAGCACGGGGGCCCACCCGTGGCGGACACCGGACCCCGCCCCCAGATCCCCACCGGGCCGCAGCGCCTGACGGGACCGCAGCCGCCCACCGGACAGGAGGCGACCGGACCCGGTCGGCGTCCCGCCGAGGTGGCCGCCGAGGTGGCCGCCGAGGTGGCCGCCGCCGAGAACACCGGCGAGCAGCCCACCGCGGACGCGGAAGGGGACGAGTACGAGACCTCGCCGATCTTCGACTCGGTGTCGGCATGGTTCCAGCGCCGTAGCCCGGCCGATGAGCCCGCACCGGCACCGGCTCGGCCGGCACCGTCCGTGGAGCCGGCGGCGGCCGCTCCACCGGTCCGGCCGGCCGGACGCTCGGGCCTCTGC
>NZ_JALKFU020000753.1 GCF_023242965.2 Frankia sp. AgKG'84/4 | reverse complement strand
GGCCCGGTGGGCTCGGCCACGCGGTGCGCCGGGTGGGCGGGCTCGCCGTCGCCGCGTTGTGCGCCGTGAACGCCCACGGCGACATCGACCATGGTGACGGCCTGGCCGACCTCGAGGCGGCCGCGCGGGAATGGCGCCCGCTGGACCTCGCGGGCCCCCGCGCCAACACCACCATCGGCGTCGTCGTCACCAACGCCCGCCTGGGCAAGGCCGGCTGCCTGATCGTCGCCCAGGGCGCCCACGACGGGCTGGCCCGCGCGATCATGCCGCCGCACACGCGGGTGGACGGCGACGCCTTCGTCGCCGCCGCGACCGGTCAGGTCGACGCCGACGTCGACCTCGTGCGCGTGCTCGCCCTCGCCGCCGTCACCGACGCCATCCGCTCGGTCGACCAGCCGACCTGAGCGCCGCGCGGGTCAGGCCGCGCGAGCCAGGGCGGCGCCGATGAAGGCGAGCTGGGCGGGGGCGACCGAGCGCCAGTAGGCGGGGGTGTGGCCGCCGGGGCCGAGGCTGTACTCGCTCGGGTGCAGCCGCGCGACGGCCTGGCGGGAGACCGCGGCGAACGGGTCGGCGTCGCCGCAGTCGATGCGGTAGGCGACGCCGGGCGCGGGTGGGCTGCCGAGCACCTGGTGCGCGGCGAAGTCGGCGGCCGAGTCGAAGGCGCCCGGCGCGCTGGCACCGTAGGTGTGCCACATCGCGGGGCTGCTCGCGGCGGCGGCGACGACCAGCTCGGGATGACGGCGGGCGAGCAGCAGCGCGCCGTAGCCGCCCATCGACCAGCCCATCGCCGCGAACCGGGCGGTGCGCAGGCCGGCGGCGCCCAGCCGCGGCAGCACCTCGGCGAGGATCATCGTCTCCGGGTCGTCGCCGGAGGACCGCCGGTGCCAGTAGGTCGCGGCGCCCTCCACGGCGACGAGGGTGAACGGCGCCGTGCCCGCGTGGATCGCCGCGGTGAGCAGAGTGTCGAGCCCGAGCAGGCCGATCGCGGAGCGGGCGTCGTCACCCCGTCCGTGCAGCACCACACAGACGGGTAGCCCCCGCGCGCCACCCGCCGGGGTGACGAGCGACATCGCCACCTCGCGTCCCCTCGCGGCACTGCGGAACGTCGTCGTGGTGACGACCGCGGGCCCGGTCGCCGCCGGGGCCCTCGTCGCGGTCGCCCCGACGCCGACGGGGCTGGCGGGGCTGGCGGGGCTGGCGGGGCTGGCG
>NZ_JALKFU020000752.1 GCF_023242965.2 Frankia sp. AgKG'84/4 | reverse complement strand
GTGACGGCCGCCCAGGCGCCCAGCGCCCGGGGCCGTCACCGGGATGGCGTTGGCCGCCGGGCCCGTCGTCGGCGGGTTCCTGACGGAGACGGTCGGCTGGCGGGCGATCTTCCTGGTCAACGTGCCGGTCGCCGCGGTGAGCCTGGTGCTGACCCGGCGGCATGCCCCGGCGACGGCTGGCCTGGCCGGTCGCGGGGTAGATCTGCCAGGGCAGGTCAGCGCGATCGTGACGCTGGCCGCGTTGACCTTTGGCCTGGTCGCGAGCGCGCCGCGGGGCTGGGGCTCGACGGCGGTGGTCGGATCGCTGACGCTGGCCGTGGTTGCCGGTGCGGCGTTCGTGGCCGTGGAGCGGCGGGCGCGGCCCGGGGGGCGCCAGCCGATGGTGCCCCCCGGGCTGGTCGCCAGCCCGGTGCTGCGGGCGGGCCTGGTCGCCGGCCTGATCGTGAACTTCGGCCTGGCCGGGATGATGTTCGTGCTGTCGCTGTTCCTGCAGGAGGGCCGCGGCTACTCGGCGGGTGCGGCCGGGCTGGCCTTCCTGCCGTTGACGCTGCCGACCGCCGTGAACCCGATCCTCACCGGGCGTCTCGTCGCCCGGGTCGGGCCGCGGTGGCCCGCCGCCGCCGGTTTCGCCCTGATGGCGGGCGGGACGTCGATCCAGGCCGCGTTCACCGGTGACGCGACGCTCGACCAGGCCGCGACGGTCCTCGCGCTGCTGGCCATCGGCTTCGGGGTGTCCTTCGGGATCCCGTCGCTGGTCACCGCGGTGATGGGCGCGGTGCCGGCGGAGCTGGCGGGGGTCGGCGGCGGGGCGTTGAACGCGTCGCGCCAGACCGGCGCCGTGCTGGGCGTCGCGGTGCTGGGCGCTGTCTTCGCCGCGTCGTCGGGTGACCCGGCGCGTGGCACCACGATCGCGCTCGAGGTGTGCGCGGGGCTGCTGGCGCTCGGCGGCGTCGTGGTGTTCCTCGCGCTGCCCGGGCGACGGTCAGGCTGAACCGATGGTCAGGCTGAAGCCGTCGGGCGAGCCGTATCGTGGCGGCGATGGCTGACGCGACGACGGGGCAGGCGCTGGTCCTGCACGCCCTCGCAGGCCGTGACGGCCCGCTGCTGTGGGCGGAGGACGCGACCCGCCTTCCCTCGGCGCCGGCCGGCGCCGAGCATCCCTTCGCCGCCTCGGCCGCCGCGCTGCGTCAGTGTCTCGCCGGGCTCGGACC
>NZ_JALKFU020000751.1 GCF_023242965.2 Frankia sp. AgKG'84/4 | reverse complement strand
CTCGTGGGTGCCGCGGCGGGGACGGGGGTGGTCGCGACGGGCCGGGCGGGCGCCACCGGGGTCGGCACCGGCGGTGCGGGGGCGCGCTCGTCGTCCTCGCGCAGACCCTTCACCTCGGACTTGAAGATCCGCAGGGAGCGGCCGAAGGAACGGGCCGCGTCGGGCAGCCGCTTCGCGCCGAAAAGCACGACGACGACCGCGATGATGATGAGTAGCTCTGGCGCGCCGATGTCAGCCACGTCAACCGTCCTTCGCCCAGGGTCGGACCTGCCGCCGGCCTTCCCTGGCATCGTACGACCGCCTGGTGGGGGCTCGGGCGGGCTCGGGGGGTTCTGTGGACGACGGTGAGCGCCCCCCTGCGCCCTGGGGACGCAGCGGTCCGGCGGCGGGCGCGGGTCGGTCACTCACCGTGGCGTACGGGTGGTCGCGCAGGTGACGGGTTGGGTTCTGACCCGGCGGGTACATCGTGATCTGTCTCGCCGTCGATCACCGGCGCGTCCCCGCCGATGATCTCGTCCTGTCGGAGGCTGTCATGCTCTGGACGCTCATTACCTGGGTGGTTCTCGGTCTGATCGCGGGTGCTCTCGCCCGCCTGCTGGTGCCGGGGCCGGACCCGATGAGCATTCCCGCGACGATCCTGCTCGGTGTCGTCGGCTCGTTCGTCGGGGGTTTCCTCGGCTACGTGCTGTTCGACAAGGACTTCGGTGAGGGCGCGTTGCAGCCCTCGGGGATCGTCGGGTCGATTCTCGGGGCGATCGTGGTGCTGCTGATCTGGCGGGCGGTGGGTGGGCGCCGGCACGCGCTGCGCCGCTGACGCCGCCCATGGCGGCGCGGGGGGTGTTCCCGTGGCGGCGCTCCGCCCGCGACGCCACGGGAACATCCGGGTGCCGGCGCGCCCGAGGGGGCGATCCATGCCTACCCTTCGACGGTGCAGACGCCGCGTGCTGATCGCCGCCTCGCCGCCCGTTTCGGCAGTTTCGACTGTCTGTGGCTGGTCCGCGCCGCCAGCCACACCAGGGGTCGGCCCTGTTCGTCGCGCGCCCAGCGGCTGCGCCGTGGCGCGCCGGGGACGCTGGTGGCGTCCTTTCTGGTGATCGCGGCGCTGCTCGGCGCCTGTACCAGCAACGGCGCCGAGCCCGACCCGCCCGGTGGTACCCGGGCCAGCGCGACGGTGGGGCCGGGCCGTGGCGCCCAGGCCGATGGTCGCGTGCGGGCCGGCGC
>NZ_JALKFU020000750.1 GCF_023242965.2 Frankia sp. AgKG'84/4 | reverse complement strand
GCAGAGCTTTGTATGTTGAACAACAGACCACCAAACCCCTTTATGGACAGCGTTTTAAAAGCAAGCGCGTGTCTTCTCGGCGGGTCCCGCGCCCGTTGGTGGTTTTTCCTGACTTTCTCGCTTGCGCTCGTATAACCGCCACGGGCTTCCCGCCAATAATTCACGCAAAATTAGGTCTAATCAAGGGCAGCAAGGGCTTTCCGAGCGGGTCCCGCGTCGGTCGGTGGTCCCTCTTGCCGTCTCTCCCTTCGGTCGTATAACCGCTCCCTCCTTCCCACTCGAACAACCCTGAAAATCCTCTCTCCGACGAGCGCGGAGCCTTCCTCCGCTCGGTGGTTTTTCTTGCCTTCTTTAGCTCGCACTTGTGCGTACAAAGGTCTTATTTTTGACATACAACCGCCTCGCGTCGTCCACGCTGTCGGACGCCGGATCAATCTCCCGAGATGCTTTTCCTGACGATCCGCTCCCCATTCGGTCCGCGTTTCTATCATCAAGATCTTATTTATTGGACAGCTTCCCCTACCCCATTTCGTGACCGCTCCCTGGGCGCCTGTTAGTCGAAATCCCGCCCTGCAGCTCGGCCCGGTATTCTCTCCCTCGGCTGTCGCTGTCGGGGCAGAAACCGGCCGGAAACCACCCTGGAACTCGTCATACGCCTGTTTGCCCGGGGGCGGGCCGAGGGTCATCGGCGAATCCCTTGACGGCGCGGTTTATCGGTAGCAGGGTTCCTCGGGAACTCGGGTCGGATGTCGCCCCGGGAGGTCGCAACGCCAGTCGCCGCGCGGATTTGGAGATGACTCGGAATACGCGGCGGAATTACGGTGCGGAGTAGGGGAAAGAGCATAAGGGGGACGTATGACAAGCTACGCTTGTCAGTCAGCATAGCTGACCGTCCCCCTTACTGCGAACATGAACGCTTACGCGTCCCTGTTCTTGGTCCTGCGCTACGCTCCGGACTGCTCATTCGGAATCGCCTATCGTCGCTTCCTAATTTAAAAACCTCTCCTTCTCTCCAGCAGCGATCAATCGTGACCGCTGCTTCCGTTCCGGTAAAAGTCATTGCATGACCCGTCTGCTCCCCGAACAAAGCTCGCGCTTCGTTCGTACGCACACGAAAGACAAATCTGTACGCACGCCTGTCAGGAATACGGACCTGTGTAAGCATGCCTACACAGGTCGAAACGAACAGGTTTCGGCGTGCGAAAACATCAAGACCTAGACC
>NZ_JALKFU020001149.1 GCF_023242965.2 Frankia sp. AgKG'84/4 | reverse complement strand
TTCACTGAGATGTGTTAGTGGGGTGGGTCATATGTTTATATGAGAGAGGGGAGTTTGAGTTCGAGTGTCGAATTCGATGTCCGTGCGGTAGATGTGATCCATTCACGACAGCCGCCGCCCGGCCCGACGGTTCCGCGCGGCGACCCCGGCGTCCCGGCCTGTCCCGCCCCCGTCCGCCGCCCCCGGTGACACGGTGACCGTGGCGCCGCGCCCGCCGGAGGGAAGGACGAGGCAGCATGATCGACGGCGGGTCGCACGTGCGGACGAACCGAGCGCGGTGGAACGAGATCGCGGATGACTACCAGCGGCTGAACGGCCCGCAGATCCGCCGGCAGGCGTTCACCGGCGACATCTCCTGGGGGCTGTGGGAGGTCCCCGAGTCCCGTCTCGGCGTGCTCGGCGAGGTCGCGGGCCGGGACGTGCTGGAGATGGGCTGCGGGGGCGGGCAGTGGTCGACCGCGCTGGCCCGCCGCGGCGCCAGGGTCGTCGGGCTGGACCTGTCCGAACGTCAACTCCTACACAGCCGCCGCCTCGCCGCGGACACCGGCCTGGCGTTCCCGCTGGTGCAGGCGAGCGCGGAGACGGTGCCCTTCGCCACCGGCTCCTTCGACATCGTCTTCGCCGACCACGGGGCGTTCAGCTTCGCCGACCCGATGCGGGCGATCCCCGAGGCGGCACGGGTGCTGCGTCCCGGCGGGCTGCTGGCGTTCAGCCACGTCAGCCCGATCTACGAGATCACCGTGCGCCCCGGCCGGGACAGCCCCGGCACCCGGCTGACCCGGGACTACTTCGGGCTCCGCCTGGTCGCCGAGGCGGATGGTCTGGTCAGCATGAACCTCCCCTACGGCACCTGGATCCGGCTGTTCCGCGACAGCGGACTGCTCGTCGAGGACCTGCTGGAACCGCGTCCACCGACGCCCGTGTTCGACGGCAGCCTCGACGATGACCCCGAACCGGACGCGGCCGACGGGGCGGGCCGGGACGCCGCGGCGGCGGCTGAGCGGGCCGACGAGGAGTGGGCGCGGCGCTGGCCCTCGGAGTGCGTCTGGCGGCTGCGCAAGCCAGCGGGGTGAGGGCGGCGGACGAATCCGAGCTGGTCGGGGCCCTCGCCGCGCACGCAGTCCGGTTCCCCGGGAGCCAGCCGGGTCCGGCGCCCACCGAGGCCACGGTGCTGTCCCGACGGGCCGACCGGCTGGTCGTGCGCTGCGGCAACGTCGTACTC
>NZ_JALKFU020001148.1 GCF_023242965.2 Frankia sp. AgKG'84/4 | reverse complement strand
GGGGGGAACTGGTGGCCGGCGCCGAACCGGAGTGGGCGGGCAGCGGTGCGCTCAGCGGCCCCGGCATCGCAGCCGACGGCGATGGCCCGGCAGACAGTGCCTCGATGGTCTGGGCCAGGCCCGCCACCGAGGCGAGCGCGTCCTGCGCCGTCACGGTCGGCACGCGCACCCGCTGGAGCGGCCCCGACGTGGTGTTCAGCGCCGTCGATTCGACGGCGCTGGCCCCCGGCGGCATCCGCAGCTCGAAGCAGGCGGAGGGCGCACCTGACCGGACGCTCGCGAGCACGGCGTGTTCCGGCGTCGCGGCGCCGGCGTGGTCGTCGCGTTCGGCGGGGCAGCCGACCCTTAGCGGTGACCACGCGCCGAACGTGCCGTCCGGCACCCGCAGCCGGATCGCCGGGCCCGCCTGGCCCCCGTCGGGTGCGCCGGTCGGCCCGTTCCAGCGGACGGCCACATAGCCCGGGCCGAACCCGGGTGTCGCCGGGCCCGTGCCGCGAAAGGTCGCGGCGAGCGTGCGTGGGATGCTGGCCAGCCGCTCGTCCACGGCGGACAGTGGGTCGCGGGGTCGCGGCAGGGCGCCGGGCGCGGCCGGTCCGGCCGCTGACGCGGGGTGCGCGATGAGGACCGTGGCCGCCCATCCGCCGGCGCCCAGCAGGCCGAGGACACCGCGGCGGGAGACCCGGGCCTGGTCGGGGGTGCTATCAGGCGGGCCGACAGCAGGCATGACACATCCTCAGAGTGGCGGGACGGATACAGGTCGCACACACTACGACACCGTTACATCACCTTGAGTGTCGGAACCTTGGATTTCCGTCACAGATCACCCCGTGGGCCGCACCGTCACCGGGGCGGCCCGTCAGCCATGCACCTCCCCGTCGATCACCACCGGTCGGCCGCTGCCGAGCCGATCGACGACGAAGCCGCGGGTGCCGGTGACCACCGGGCGCCCCAGCGGGTCCGTCCGCCGCCGACCGCGGACGAAGTAGTGCCACGTCGGCGTGCGGGTAGGCGAGGGCACCCGGCCGGCGCCGGCATCACCGCGCGCCCGCCGGTACCTGATCTTCGTCGTCGGGCGGGTCACCTGGTCGCGATGCCCGCCCATGGTCGGGTCGCCGATCGTCACCTGCTTGGCGGGCTGACGCCTGGGCCGCCCGGCCTGGCCTCGCAGCGGGACCGTCGGCCGGTACGACGGGTCCGCCGACGCGCGCGGAGCAGGCCGGGCG